>RFVQ01000073.1 GCA_009922495.1 Chitinophagia bacterium | reverse complement strand
TCCTGGTGCGGCCTGGGATAGACAGGTTGGTTTCTCAATGCAGGGCGGTAACGTCCTGACCAGGTGATGAATTCCTGGTCGCGGATCTTGAGGAGGAGATCTAATTTTTCAATGAAGATCTCATCATATTCATCCAGGTTCAAACCAAACAAGGGATAAGCATCAATAAAAGAACCTCTGCCAGCCACCATTTCAGCCCTTCCATTGGAGATCAAATCCAGTGTGGCATGCTGTTGAAATACCCTTACAGGATCTGCAGCACTCAATACTGTCACAGCTGATCCAAGCCGAATTTTTTTGGTTTGAGCAGCAGCAGCTGCCAGGATGACTGTAGGGGCAGCATCCAAAAAACCTTTTCGGTGATGCTCTCCTATTCCAAAATAATCCAATCCTACCCGATCTGCCTCCACCATTCTTTCCAACAGCTCAGCCATGGCTTCTGCATCATTGGCAGCCCATTCATTGTTTCCGCTCATCCGGGCTGCAAAACTATCTATACCTAACTCCATTAACAATGTTTGAACAGTGAAATTAGTTGATTTTCCTGAGACCAAAGATCTGATGTCTTATGCTTAATTTCATGCATTATGAAGGAGCACTATTGTTACATGGATGGTGAAATCAAAAAAAATGAAGAATGTCATTTATCACTCCAGGATCTTGGCATTCAACGGGGCTATGGCTTGTTTGATTTTTTTAGGGTCAAGGGCAACAAGCCGTTGTTTATGGAGGATCATATCGAGCGTCTCCTTCATTCAGCAAAGAGAATGAGACTGGACAATGCATTGAACATCCATGAAATAAGATCTTCGGTTGAGCAGCTGATCCACCTAAACCGTTTGGATCATTCGGGCATGAAAATCATTGTAACAGGAGGAGATTCGCCTGACGGCTACAGCATTTCAACACCCCTGTTGTCGATTCTACAAAACCCGCTTGTACCACCACCCGATGAATTACCGGCTGTCGGTATACACCTGGCAACATGGAATTACCAACGACAGCTACCAGATGTAAAAACGACTGATTATTTGATGGCCATATGGCTGCAACCCTGGATGAAAGAAAGAAAAGCCGATGATATACTCTATCACGACCAGGGAATGATCCGGGAATGTCCTCGATCGAATATATTCATGATCACGCATGAGGGTCATCTGGCAACGCCTGCAGCGGGAATGCTGGCGGGCATCACCAGGAAAAACATCATGAGGGTTTCCGGAAAAACCGGCATCCCTGTAACTGAAAGAAATATCACTTTAGAAGAATTAAAAAAATCAGCAGGTGTTTTTATCTGTAGCACAACCAAAAGATTGATGCCAGTGGATCAGCTAGATGGTCATACCATTGGATCTGAGTTATCAAGAAAAATCATGCAGCAGGTCTGGGACGGTTTGCTGGAAATGGAAGAAGCCCCTCAATGAGGGGCTTCTTTTTTATGTGTTCAGCAACTTGATTATTGCTTTACAACCTTATAGGTATAATATCCAGGATTGGTAAGATCAAGGCTGATCTTGTAGGTACCAGCCGCAGGAAGAACAATGTTCGCTCCACCGTATTCCAAAGAATTGTCGGCATTGTTGTCACCGAAGTTCACACCCCAATCTGCATTGGCCCTGAACTTGAATTCCTCTTTTCCACCTACTGTTGCTGTACCTTCCCAAATGCTTCCATTGAGAGACATGCTGATATCGCTTCCCCATCCTGTAAGGCTACCAATGATGCTCCAGGTTGTTTGGCTGATAGAATACTTGTTGGTTGCAGTATTGGCATTGATGCGGAAGAATCCACCTGCTCCTGGGAATTTGAGATTCCCTCCAGAAGTACTCAGGGCACCACCGCCACCATCACCATAGTTTGTACCACTCCAATCTGCCTGTGAAGTGAGTTTGAACTCATAGCTTCCACCGGGCTTCACATATACATATCCTTCGTGATCACCATCTTTTTTCACGGAAGCGATTTTGGGTGCTGTTGCAGGGCTCCATCCCTGATAATCACCAGCCACCCAAAGGAGACCAAATTCTTGCACAAGGGTAACCGTAAACTTACCGCCCTGGAAATCCAAGCGGATCTTGTAAGTACCTGTTTTATCGGGACCAGGGAAGTTATCACTCAGGTTAAAACCAAAGTCACCCCCTTTGTTCAAACCAGCTACATTGTTGTCCTTCACAGAATACTTTGTGCTCCAGTCACCATTCACAGGAAGACAGAGGTATTGCTCACCGCCTTTCATGTAGAAGGTACCCTCATAGGTAACAGAGTCAATTCTGGTAAACTCCTGAGAAGGAACGGGAACTGGATTGTTCCAGCCACCAGCGGTTGCACTACCCACCAGGAAGAGTTTCTTGGATGCGGGTGGAGTTACTTTGGGAGGAACAACATAGGGCGTCAGCTTGAGGGCAACAGCATTGGAGAATTTTCTCTCGTTGTTGTTAGACATAGACGAAACGATCCTTGCCTCCACATTGTATTGGACATTGTATTTAAAGCCAAATCCCAATGCAATGTCATTTAATTCCTTGGCTGTATAAGAAGTGCTAATGGCACCTGTCAATACTTTCTGGGAAGCCTTGGAAAAATTACGGCCAACAGAGTCGATTTCAAGGATGTATTTCACTGTATTGGAATCAACCGAGTAAACAGGTCTTGTCCAATTGAAAGTGATAATGGTTTTCATCGAATCAGCAGGCGCTGGTGCGATTGTAGAAGTTGATGCGGTAAGGAATGCGGACTCAGCGGAACGATATACCTGCAAGGGTTCTATTTTTTCGCAGGCAGCCAGCATGATGATGGCCATCAACATTCCGGATCCAAATTTTATGAGCTTATTCATGATATTCTTGTTTAATCTGTGTTCAGCTTATTGTTTAGTAACGGTGAAAGTTCCTGCCTGAAAATCAACCACTATCTTGTAGTTGCCTGCTGCGCTAGGTCCTACAAAAGCCGGATCCGCATCTTTCTTTTCAAAAGTTCCACCAGTTGCATCACCTGCAACCATGTGATACTGGGTACCCCATACGCCATTGTCCTGCAACATCTTGTAATAACCACCACCTTTGAAAGCCACTACCAATTCATAAAGGGTGGGTGATACTTGTGTGAATTTTTGTGTGGTCACAAATGGAGCCGGAAGTGGATTGTTCCATCCGGACGCAAAGGCATCACCAATCACCCAGAGATTGCCCTGTGTAGGAATGGGAACCTTGGGAGGGGGTGCAAAGGGTGTAACACCAAATTTGAGAATGTTGGATACCAGCTTGGTAGCATTGGGACCCAGTGAAGCAATGAGTCTTACATCGATGGATGCGGGAACATTGAGCTTCAACTTGAGATCACTCAAAATGATGTTGAACTCCTTTTGGGTATAAGAAACACTGAGGTCTTTGCTGATAGAAACTGACTTTTTATTGGGTCCGGCAAAACCATTCCCAGTTACATCAATTTCAAGGGTGTAGTTAACATCCTGACTGCTTACGCCCGATGCAAAGTCATACTCTGGATTGGTCCAGCTGAATTTAACAGCTGCATCATTCTGGGTCAGAAATCCCAAAGGAATGGTGCCGGATACAGAAGCACCGAGAACGGGGGTGGTACCGCCAAGATAAACTTCTCTTACTTCTTCCTTTTCGCAGGAAGAGAAGAATGCCATTGCTGCGATGGCGATAAAAAGCGGTTGAAACATTTTTTTCATAATACTCAATTTAGATGGATATTATTAATAACCAGAATTCTGTTTGATATTAGGGTTGCTGGATACGTCTGCAGAAGGAATGGGATAAAGGCTTCTGAAGGCAGCAACACCTGTACCACCTTTCACACCACCCTTCCAGGGCCATACATATCCACCTTCTGTAAACCTGCCATAGCGAACAAGGTCTGTCCTGCGATGTCCTTCCCAGTACAATTCTCTTGCGCGTTCATCCAACACAAATTCCGGAGTGAGCGTGGCGCTGTTGATGTTGCCATTGGCGTTTCCATAGGCACGTTGTCTGAGGAGATTGATGTAGCCAACAGCTGCAGTTTTGTCAGCTGCAGTTCCTACGCGGGCTGCTGCTTCTGCAAAAATGAGGTACTGTTCAGCCAAGCGGAACAATGGAAAATCAATATCCACCCAGGTAAGATTCGAACCAACTGTATTGTCTTTTTTTCTGTTTCTGTACTTGGCTACCGCGTAACCATCCTTGAAATTGGTGATATCGTTGATTTCAATGTTCTGTCCCTGTGTAAAGAATTGGGCGCGCTTGTCATTCACATTGGTGAAAAGACCGGGAAGATTTTTGGTGGTTCTGATACCAAACCATCCACCATCAATACCGAAATCAGCTGCATTCATGTCTCCACCTACAGCTGCGTGGGTAAGGAAGGTAGTACCACCCCAGTTCTGGGTTTTGAGTCCATCATAATTGATGGTTAGAATGAATTCTGCAGTATTGGTATTGTTATCCGCACGCATCAGGTGGCTGTAATCATTGATCAAAGAATATCCAGCATCAATCACCTTTTTAGCATACGTCATGGCATCTGCATAACGCGCTACTCCACTGTATACACCTGCATTCAGGTACAAGCGAGCGAGCAATGCCTGAGCGGCAGCTTTGTCGGCTCTTCCGTACTCATTGCTCTTGGCATTGGGAAGATCGTTTTCTACTGCTTTCAATTCTGTCTCAACATAGTTGAAGAGATCTTTTCTGTTGATCTGCTTGGGGGTGAAAGAACCCAATGCCTTTTCATCGGTTGCAAAAGGTACGTTACCGAACAAATCCATCAACACCCAATACTGAAATGCACGCAGGAAGCGGGCCTCCACTTTGTATTTCCTGATCGCATCTGCATCAGTACCACTGATACCTCTTGCAGTTAGGTTTTCATCTGATGACTGGCGGATGAAATCATTACAAAGTGTGATTTGATAGAAAGAGCGGTAATAAAGTCCTGTTAGCATTGGATTGCTGGCAGACCAGTTCATGTTGTGGAAATCCTGGATACCAGGATCTCCCCAAGCAACCACTGCTTCATCCGTACTCAGTTCCTGGGCTTTCCAATAAAGACGGAGAAAATCTGCAGTTCCTTCATCCAGTCCCTGGATGTCACCATTTCCTGCAGGACCCTGGTTACCTGTAGTAGCGAAGCTTCCATAAATTTTGGCAAATGCCTGCTTATAACCTGCAGGTGTGCTGTACACCTGAGCCGATGTGATGTCATTCAAAGGCAGGATATCCAGTTGTTTAGAACAAGACACCATTGTGCCTGAGACCACCATCATCGTTGCTATTATGTTGAATATATTTCTTTTCATATACATTGATTTGATCTTTGGTCAATTAAAAATCAAGGTTAAGTCCGAGTACAATTGTTCTGGGTCTTGGGTAGAAATTGTTGTCAATTCCACCATTGATCTCTGGATCGAGTCCATTGTACTTGGTGATCACCAGTGCGTTTTGCACATTGGCACTCAGCCTGAGGTTGGCCTTGTTGTTGAAGACCTGACCAACATTGTAGCCAACATTGATATTATCCACTCTCAGGAAAGAAGCATTTTGAACGTAGTAGTCAGACAGATAGTAGTTTGAACCACCACCGCTGAATCCACTTCTCAAAACTTCCCTGGATCCATTGTTGATGTATCCGATCGGGTTGAGAATGTTACGAATGGTACCTGTGCTGGAAGCAACGTTGTTGTACATGTAGTTTCCAATGTTGGAACGGGCAACCAAACCGGCATTCCATTTTCCGAAGCTGAGGTTGGTGCTCAAACCAAAGAACATCCTTGGATCAACTCCTTTGTACTGATAAAGATCTTTTTCATTGATCACACCATCACGGTTCAAATCAGCAAAGAGATTGTCGATGGGTTTGCCTGCCTTGTCGTAAACCTGCTTGTATACAAAGAAAGCGCCCCTGTTGTATCCTACAGAATGGATCATGATGGTATTGCCTGTTCCACCGGAGATTCCGCCAAAACGAGCACCTGCATAATTGGGATCATCAGAGATGGTAAGTCTGGTGATTTCATTTTGGTTGAATGTAGCATTCAGGGAAAGATCCCAAACCAGTTTTTTTGTTTTGATGGGCTGGAGGTTCAATGTGATTTCTACACCCTTGTTCTCCATGCTACCAACATTGGCAACAATTTTGTTAGAGAAATTGGTTCCGGCAGGCTGGTTGATTTCATTCAACAGGTCGGAAGTTGTTCTCTTGTACAATTCAACAGTACCGCTTACACGGCCATCAAACAATCCGAAATCCAATGCGATATTTTGTGTTTCGGTTTGTTCCCATTTCCTGTTGAAATAATAGCCACCTGGACGATACATTTGATAGAAGGTATTTCCAAACTGGTATTGTGCTGTAATGGAGCTCAGGTTGTAGTAAGAGATATAATCATAATAACCAATACCATCCTGCTGACCGGTAACACCGAATCCAAGACGAAGTTTCAGATCAGTGATGGTTTTGGAATTGCGAAGGAAAGATTCCTCGTTGATCTTCCAGGCAAGGGCTGCTGATGGGAAGAGACCAAAACGATTGTCTTGGTTGAATTTAGAAGAACCATCCTGACGAAGTGAACCTGTGATCAGGTATTTGTTGTGAATGTTGACATTCAAACGACCCAAGGCAGAGCTCAGTCTGTACTGAGGTTTGTCAAATTCAAAGTTGGGTGAGGTTACAATGGTATTGTCAAACGTTCTGTCTGGGAAATTATAATTGGTAGTCAGGTAATCCTGGTATTCATAACCTGCCGTCAGATCAATCCTTGTTTTGATCTCGCTGATATCCTTGGCATAGTTCAGATAGGCGTTCAGGTAACTGTTCTGCCTGGTTTGTCTGTACTGATTGTTGACACCCCCATGGAACTTGTTGCTGGGATCTTTGAAACGCAGGTAAGTGGATGCAGCTTGCTCTGGAACAACAATCGTTCCTTTGCCTTCAGCCCTATCAGTACCCACATTTACTACTGCCTTCAGGTCTGGAAGGAAGTGGAACTTATAGTCGATAACAGCATTCGCAATATGCCTTACCACATCACTTTGGTCATCACGCTGCATCAGGATACCCAATGGATTCTTGGGTGAAAGGGCTTTGAGTCCGGTTGAAGAACTTGGATCCAGCCATTCCCAATATCCTCCATATGCACTGTTTCCAGAATAAACCGGCTTGGTTGGATCAAAATTGATCGCTGAGCCAATAGCTCCCTCATTGGCAAAAATGGATTTGCTCAAAGAAGATTTAACGTTCAGGTCAATTTTAAGATGATTGTTGAAAAGAGAAGGACTAAGGTTTACACCCAAGGTTGTTCTTTTCAGGTTTCCGGTTCTGAGGATACCATTTTGATCAAGGTATCCAAGAGAAACCCTGTATGGAAGGTTTTTTACAGAACCTCTTATGCTGATATTGTTATCAGAAGAAAGAGCAGTTTGATAGATCTGGTCTTGCCAGTCAGTACCTTCTTTGTTTCCTTGAAGATGGTATTCACTAACCAATGCCCTGAGCGTGGCGTTGCCATACTTAGAAACAATATCACGAATTTCTGTGGGATTCAGCACATCGACTTTCTTGGTGATCTCTGCAATGGAATATTGAGAGGAAAAGTTTACAGTAGGTTTGCCCTTTGCACCTTTCTTGGTGGTGATCATGATAACACCATTGGATGCCCTGGAACCATAGATGGCAGCTGCAGAGGCATCTTTCAAGATGGTGAAGCTTTCAATGTCGTTGGGATTGATCAAAGCGAGTGAGTTGGCTTGTCCGGATATGCCTCTATTGTCCAGCGGCATACCATCGATCACGATCAGTGGATCGTTACTGGCATTGAGCGATGCACCTCCACGAATGCGGATGGTACTTCCTGCACCCGGAGCACCACTGTTGGAAGTGATCTGAACACCGGCTACTTTACCCTGGATCAATTGCTCCGGAGTGGTCAAGGCTCCCTTCACAAAATCCTTCGTTCCAACTGTTGCAACAGAACCGGTTAGGTCCTTTTTTCTTGCAGAGCCATAACCAATGACAACAATGTCTCCCAGTGTTGCATTGGCAAGACTCAATCTGGCATCAATTGAACTTCCTGTGATGTTCACATCCATGGATGTGTAACCCGCATAGGAAATGGTCAACTGTGTTACAGACGAAGGAACGTCAATGGTAAAATTTCCGGAAGCATCTGAAACCACTGTCTTGTTGGAGCCTTTAGCCGATACGGTGGCTCCGGACAATGGTGTTCCGGCATTGGCATCTGAAACCTTGCCGGTCACGGTTTTGTTCTGCGCCATTGCTGCCATTGCAACAATCTGAAACAGGAATACCAGGGCATACCTGCTCAACGCAACTTTTGATTTAGAAAGCATAGTTAAGGTGGGTTTATGTAAAAAATTGAAAGTGTAATTATTACGCAAACAAGAGTAATCAAAAGAATTGTAATCTCTTAATATGGCTCGCATTTGCAATCGTTTTCGTGTTAAAAGTACACAAATATTGGAATGGCCAAATTTTTTTATGAAAAAATATTTTGACTTGTTTAATATGAAAAACGGCATTGCCTTCTATTGTTGAACACAGAGGGGTCAATATTTAAACGCATTCAAGGCTGGAGATGGCCTACCATCCTCTAACCAGGCATTGAGCCCATATTTACTCCAACTCCCCACGCCTTCCGGTTCCCAATAGAGAACCCCAAGACCCTTCTTGTTGGGAACAGCGCGAACAGCCTTCAGGGTGGCTTCTAACAAGCGATAGGTGTTTTCAACATGATGGGATTCTCCTCCGGTTTCCACAACCATGACTACCTTGCCATACTTTTCAACCAGTTCATTCATGTTGGTTTGGAGATCCATGATGGTCTCGGTATAGTCTTTTTTTATCCAATAGGGATAATAGGACAATCCGATCACGTCATACTTGACTTGCTGCTCTGTAACATGATCAAAAAAAGAGTTGAATTTGGATATGTTATTCCCCTCATCCACATGAACAATCACTTTTATTTTGGGGTCCACCTTTTTGGTGGCTTCATATCCTTTGTTCAGCAATTGACCCAATTGATCCCAATGTTTGGTTGATCCATCCGGCCAAAGGAAACCACCGGGGATCTCGTTGCCAATTTGGGCCCATTCCGGCACCACGCCGGCTTTTTTCAATCCGGATAACACATCATAAGTGTGCGCATAAACATCCTGTAACAATTGAGAAAAATCATGCCCCTCCCATGCTTTGGGCTTGAATTGTTTGCCCGGATCAGCCCAGGAATCACTGTAATGAAAATCGATCATCACCCTCATGCCTAATTTTTGGGCCCTTAGTGCCATGGCAATGGTTTCCTCTTTGCTGCAATGACCATTGATCTTGTCGTCATTGGGATTGACAAAAACTCTCAACCGAATGGTATTCATGCCCAGCGACTTCAGGATCTTCAGACAATCCTTGGGCTTCCCCTCATTATCCTTGAAGACATAGCCAGATGCCTCCATCTGAGGCAACCAGCTCACATCTGCACCTTTGGCAAATTTGCTTTGGGCAATGGAAGAAAATCCTAGTATCAGGATCAAATAGGATATCAAAACTAGAGACCGCATATTTTTCTTTTTAGTTTTCCTTGAATGCATTGATGGCCGGTAATGCATTGTATCCAAAGTCCCACAATGCCTGATTTTCCCAAGGAGAGCCATTGGATGCCTGTGGCCCTTTGAAGGCCACCCATTCCCCGCCCCAATAGCAAAAACCGATCCCTCCATTGTCGCCTATCATTTTTCTCAATCCTTCCAGAAAACTTTTTTGTCCATCTGGTGATGCATCATAGCCGCTGACCAGATGTGAGGGAAGGCCCACAATATTGTTGGTCCAATCATTCCAACTCAATGTAAATGGGTAGGCAACTTCAGCTACAAGCACTTTTTTGTTGGAAGAGGCAGTCAATGCTTTGATGGTCTGCCCGAGTTTTTCCAACAGTGTACCATGATGTATAGGATAATAGGAAAGCCCAACATAGTCGTAATCGAGATTGTTTAGCTTGTTGAAGAACCAGTCTGAACCTGTCAGTCCAGCAAAATGTATCATGATTTTTGTTCCAGCTGCGTTTTTCCGTACTGCTGAAACTGCTGTTTGCATCAATTGAATATACTGGGTTTCATTGGTTGTAAGCTTTCCATCCGGCCACAAGAAACCATCATTGGTCTCATTTCCAATCTGGATTAAATCTGGTTTGATTTCATTGACCACATTGGCGGTGTATACTTCCGCAGCCGATTTGAGTTCACTGAAATTCATGGATTTCCAGGCATCGGGCTTGGATTGCTTAC
>RFVQ01000072.1 GCA_009922495.1 Chitinophagia bacterium | reverse complement strand
TATCATTCAACAGCCAAAGGTTGTTGCATGCTTTCCATTCCTGTTCTGTCAACGGCAGTCACCATGATCCTTCTGAGGGGTATGATCTTGCCATTTTTGTCACTCATCTGCAGTTTGAGTGAGGCAAAATTTTGTTCTCGGTTCAGGATTTGGTAATCCCATTTGTCGCCATACTCACCATATACCACCCAGCGAAACGCATTTTCATCTTTGGGAGTCCAGTTGATGAAAAGCGACCCATTGTTCGTGGAGGTTGCGATGGAAGGAGCCGAAGGGCGTTGTGAGTTTAACCAGGGACTGGCTGGGATCAGTGCGGGTTGTTTATAAGGCCCTTCGCGCAGGGCTTGGGTGAGTGTTGGGTTTTTGGTGAGAGAAGAAATGTTCCAGTGAACGATGCCTTGGCTTTTGGGAAGCATCCCTCTTGAGATCATGATCTCGCTCAGTATTTCCTGGTTGTTGGCGATCCCGTTTTTGTCGGTTCCGATGCTAATGCCCGGCCATAGATGACGCTGCAGGGTATTCTCACTTTGCCACCAACCCAGCAATACGGGAAAGCTTTGACCAGGCTTGTTGATTGGCCAATAAAGTTGTGGCGTGAAGTAATCGATCCATCCTTTGTTCAACCAAAGTTTGGCATCGGCATAGAGTTTGTCGTATTGATCAAATCCTTCTACTGATGCAGGATATCCAGGACGCCAGATACCAAAAGGGCTCAATCCAAACTTGACATGTTTTTTTTCTGTTTTGATTTCCTGGTAAAGTCTTTGAATCAGTTTGTTGACAGATTCCCTTCTCCAGTCGCCCCGCGAGAGCTTGCCGCCGTTGCGCAGGTATTCATTCCAGCTTTTATCGTCCGGAAAGTCTTTGTCGCCATTGTAGGAAGGATAGGGGTAAAAGTAATCATCGAAGTGAATCCCGTCCACATCATATCGCTTGACAATGTCCATGACCACCTTGGAGGTACGGTCCTGCGTGGCTTTCAGGGAGGGATCCATCCACCAGAATCCTTCCTTGAGCAGGTATACCAGCTCAGGGTTGGTGCGCACGACGGATCGGTTGCTGATCTCCTTTCCTGTTGTGTGGTGGGCCCGGTAGGGATTGAGCCAGGCATGCAGTTCCATTCCGCGCTTGTGGGATTCTTCTATCCAGAAAGCCAGTGGATCATAGAAGGGTTCCGGTGCTTTGTCCTGCTGACCGGTAAGGTAGTATGACCAAGGTTCAATCTCACTCGCATAGAGGGCATCGGCTTGTGGACGCACCTGAAAGATGACGGCATTGAAGTTGTTGTTTTGCAAGTAGTCGAGCAGGCTGATGGCTTCTGCTCTCTGTTCATCTGCACTCAATCCGGGTTTGCTGGGCCAATTGATGTTGGCCACGGTTGCGATCCATGCGGCACGGAATTCACGGGCTGTTTCTGCGATGGTTTTGGTGTTTGTTATGGAGGGTGCAGGAGCCGCAATCGGTTCAACCTTGACCGGAATCGGCTCTTTTGCTTTGATTGTATCGGTTTTTGGTGCGATGGTCACCGAAGGTGATGGAGGGGTTGGTTTAGCGGGGCTGGTTTTGGGGGCAGCGATCTCTTCAACGTTTGCATTTCTATAGGGGAAGAGTTTGTCTTGGATCTTGGTAACAAGGGAACAGGAGGAGAAAAATAATAAAAGCAGGATGGATAATGGGATGCGCATCGGTTTCTTGTTTGCTGCAAATTAACAAAGAGGATCGTAAAATCAGGTTTTGTACGTGCGGCATGCCCTGTTCCTTTCTAGACATAAAAAAACCCAACCTTTTGGTTGGGCTTTTTGTTGCTGTAGGGGGAGGAGTCGAACCTCCACGAGGCAGTTAGCTATAGCGCAAAGTTTTCAGTGGTCGACCCTGGTCGCCTCTTGCGAGACGGCTCTACACTACGTTTATCCTGTTGTCCCCACCCCCGAGACAAGGGGGCATGTCTGCCGAAAGTTTCATCACCCCACAGTGGTAAAGAACTGATGCAAATTTAATATATAGGCTGATTTATTGATAATATTTCAATAATAATTTTTTATTTATTGAAAATATTCAATATATTTGCAAAATATTTGAATAATTATAAAAAACAAACTGAATATGGCCGCCAAATTGAATCTTGACAAACTCGACCTTCAGATCATCCAGATCATGATGCAGGATGCCGGTATTTCTTATGCCGATTTGGGTAAACAATTGTTTGTTTCCGGCGGTACCATCCATGTGCGCATCAAAAAGTTACAAGAGCTGGGAATTGTCAAAGGTACTAAACTCAATGTTGACCTCAAAATGCTGGGCTATGATATCACAGCATTTGTGGGCATCTATCTTGAAAAAAGTTCTTTGTATGATCAGGTGGCAGAAGACCTGAAACAGATCCCAGAGATCGTTAGGGTGAACTATACCACCGGCAACTACAGCATGTTCCTGGAAATCGTGGCAAAAGACATCAACCAGTTGAAATTTGTATTGCACGATCAATTGCAAAAGATCAAGGGCATTGAAAGAACTGAAACCTTGATCTCACTGGAAGAAAGTTTCAACAGAAACGTACCGGTAGCGGGATAAACCAAGCGCAATGCAGTATTACCTGAATTTCGAAAATGATACCCAAACGATCGATTTCAATAAGCTGTTGATCAAGTTTATCGATCAAGCCCTGGAGGAAGATATTGGCCCGGGGGATCTCACTTCTGATGCTGTTCTTGGGTCTTCCTCATCATCCATGGCCTATATCCTGGTGAAAGAAAATGCTGTGTTGGCAGGTATTGAGCTGGCTAAAATTATTTTTGAAAGAATTGATCCTTCCATCGTTTTTTCCAGCATAGCCTCTGATGGCAGCATGGTTTCCACAGGAACAAAGGTTGCTACACTTAACGGTCCGATCCATTCATTGCTTAAAGGGGAACGTTTGGTGTTGAACTGTCTGCAGCGAATGAGCGGCATTGCCACCAAAACCAGAATATTTGCAGACAAGGCTTCTGGTGCGGGAGTCACTATTCTGGATACACGCAAGACAACCCCCAACTTCAGGATTTGTGAAAAGTGGGCAGTTTCTATTGGTGGAGCAAAAAATCATCGGTACGCATTATACGATCAGATCCTGATAAAGGACAACCACATAAAATTTGTTGGTGGCATTAAACAAGCGCTTGACAATCTTGTTTCTTATTTATCATCCATTGAAAAATCAATACCCGTGGTGGTTGAGGTAAAAGATGAAGAAGAGTTTGCGCTGGCTATCCAATATGATGCGGTGACACGCATTTTGATGGATAATTTTAAACCCGATGAAATCACTTCGATTGTCCGACGGTATAGCTTCTCACAAAAGCTGGAAGCATCCGGTGGAATCAACCAGGAAAATTTTGAGTCATATCTCCATTCCGGTATCCATTATTTGTCAATCGGTGACCTGACACACCATGTTGATGCAGTGGACATTTCCTTAAAAATTGACTAAGATGTTGTTTGAAAAAGAAATTGAGCGAGTTGGTTATTTGAGTCGATCCATTCCTGAAGGCATCAATCTCCAGGAGGAGATCATTCGCCTTAAAAAAGAAAAGAATGCGGTGATACTCGCGCATTACTATGTTCATGCTGATATTCAGAAGCTTGCCGATCATATTGGCGATAGTCTTGCTTTGGCACAGGCATCTAAAAAGGCGAAGCATGACATCATTGTTTTCTGCGGCGTTCACTTTATGGCTGAAACAGCCAAAATTTTGAACCCCTCCAAGAAAGTAATCCTGCCTGACCTGCATGCCGGTTGCAGTCTTGCGGATTCTGCTGATGAAATTGCTTTTCAGGAATTTAAAAATCAACACCCCAATGCAGTTGTTGTTAGCTACATCAACTGTTCTGCAAGGGTAAAGGCCATGAGTGATATCATTTGCACTTCTTCGAATGCAGTGAAAGTAGTAGAGTCCATCCCGCCTGATAAAGAGATCATTTTTGCACCTGACCAGAACCTGGGTAAATATGTTGAAAAAGTGACAGGCAGGAAAATGCATATTTGGAACGGATCCTGCATCGTGCATGTCAATATTTCCATGGACAAATTGAATGCATTGATGCAAAAACATCCGGAAGCAGAATTGATCGCACATCCGGAATGCCTTCCTGAAATACTCGAAAAAGCGCATTTTATTGGATCTACAAAATCCTTGTTGGAATATGTGCAAAAACCCGGTGTAGATAGTTTCATTGTGGCCACTGAAGCAGGCATCCTGTACAAAATGCGGGAATCTGTCCCCGGGAAAACCATCATTGCAGCACCGGCCATTGAATCCAATAGTTGCGCTTGTTCAGAATGTCCGTATATGAAGATGAACACCTTAGAGAAACTCTACAATGCGCTTTATTATGAATTGCCAGAGATCAATCTCGCGGAGGACATCATGCAGGGGGCAGAAAAAGCATTGAACAATATGTTATTGATTTCATGAGTGCCTGTAACAAATACGACGTATTGATCCTGGGATCGGGAATTGCCGGTTTGTCACTTGCCAATTACCTGATAGACAAACAACGTTTAAAGTCTGAGAACAGGAAACTAAAAGTATTGGTTGTATCCAAAGGAGAGGTGAATGAAACCAATACTGCATGGGCGCAGGGAGGAGTTGCAGCAGCGGTGGATACCAATGATAGCATTGAGCGGCATGTAAACGATACATTGGCAGCAGGTTCTTATGCGAACGATACAGACGTCACCCAAAAAATCATTTCACAGGCTCCAGAAGCCATTCGTGATCTCATTGGCTGGGGAGTTCAGTTCGATAAAAAAAGCAACGGGGATTTTGATCTCGGACTGGAAGGAGGTCATGATCATCCCAGGATCCTCCATCACCAGGATATCACCGGTGCTGCTATTCAACATGCCATCCAGGAATATTTTACCAAAGCAGGTGGAGAGATCAGTAATCATACTGCTGCGATTGATATTTTGAAAACAGCTGATGGATTTTGGGTAACACTCTTTGATCTCAGCAGGCATAAAACCATAAGGATTTTTTGCGTCCACCTGGTCATGGCCACCGGTGGTATCGGTCAGCTTTTTACAAGAACTACCAATACCCGATATTCAACAGGCGATGGTATTTATTTGTCGCATCAGCTGGGAGCAGCCATAAAGGAATTAGCGATGGTTCAATTCCACCCAACAGGATTGTATGTGGAAGAAAATTCATCCTTCCTCATTTCCGAAGCCCTCAGGGGTGCGGGTGCTGAATTGCTCGATCACAAAGAACTTCCATTCATGCATCGCTACGATCCCAAAGGTTCACTCGCTCCGAGGGATATCGTTTCCAGGGCTATCTGGCAGGAAATGCGGCTTTCGGGTAAAGAGCATGTTTGGCTCGATGCCCGAATGATATCCCCCCAGGTCCTCCAACACCATTTTTCAAACATCGTTAGCAATTGCATCAGCAGGGCCGGTGTAGATCCGGCAAAGGATCTTATTCCTGTGGCTCCCATACAGCATTATTCCTGTGGAGGTATTGCTACCGACGCCAATGGCAGGACCACTATCAAAGGACTCTACGCCATAGGCGAATGCGCCCATACCGGATTGCATGGTGCCAACAGGTTGGCTTCCAACTCTCTGTTGGAGGGTATTGTCATGGCAAAATTTGTTGCGCAGGAGATAACGGATACCCTGCAGCAGGAATTACAAATCCCCACAGAGTCTGCATGGGAGCTACCCATGGTTTTGTCGCTTGACATTTCCAATGTGAAAAAAATATTCAGCCATGCAGCCGGTGTGATGCGCAATACTGCCAAAATGAAAGAAGCCCTACGGTTGCTGGAAGATATCAGGTTGAACGGAAACAGGATCCCATTCAATGTACAGGACTTTGAAAATTCGATCATCCTTCAGGTATCCATCTTGTTGCTCAAAGATGCCCTTTCAAAGAAATCCAGCATTGGAGTTCACTACATTGAGGCCTGAATTTTTGCCGATCAATGGATGAAATCAGTATCCGCGTCCTTTCCATTCATACCGCCGCACCCATCCCAGCATGGCGGCTGCAACAGTATAAACAACATGCACCGGTTGGGCAATGCCAAACCAACGCATCAGTGCTGCCTTTCCATAGAAAGTTGAAGCAGGGCGCATGAGCAGGCTCTCTAGTAAATACTTTCCTGTGAATAATAACAAAGCCCACAAAAACAGGATCGGAAAGAAAACCGCTCCCAACACCAGCACCAAAAGGGATAGGTTCAGGAGGTAAACGATGAGCAAAACCAGCTTGATCGAGAGGCTTTGGTAAGCAGTAGATTTGCTCGCCCAGCGGATCCGTTGTTGTAAAAAAGATTGCCAACTGTTCATGGGTTCTGTCTGCACCAAAGCTTCTTTTGAATGACAGTAGGCAACTTTTCCCGGATAAGCTGCTGCGATTTTTTCCATCAGCAGCATGTCATCGCCGGTTGGAATGCCATCAATCCCTTCAAATCCCTTCACCTTTTCAAAAGCTTCCTTGGTATACAAAAGATTGGCACCATTGCACATGTTGAACCAATTGCGGGTTACGGCCACAGCAGTAATGGATTGAAGTGCCAAGAAATCCAGCGACTGAAATCTTTCCAGAAAATTATTCTCATTTCGGTACACAACGGGTGCTGCCACAAAGGCTGCATCCTGTTCCTTTCGAAAACCAACCAATGTTTTCAACCAGGAAGGAGGAAAAATACAATCGGCATCCGAAGCAACGATGATGCCATGTTGGGCAGCAGCAATACCCTTGCTCAAGGCGGCTTTCTTGCCACCCTTCTCACCAGCCTTGATCTGCAGTAGTTTCACTCCTCGGTTTGAAAAAGAATGGACCATGTCAGCCGTGCGGTCGTCTGACTGATCGTCCACCACAATGATCTCCCTCTTATCCAATGGATAATCCTGTTCCAATAAGGAAGCCAAACAGCGACTGATATATTTTTCCTCATTCCTGGCAGCGATGATGATGCTTACGGAATCATTCACAGCACTTCGGATGGTGAAGCGTTGCATTTTCTTCCAGGCCAAAGCCGCCATCGTCATTACAATGCCGTACCCAATGAAAAGCAGCAGCGTGATATCGATCCAATAAACTGCCATTTACCAAAAATAGAAAAGACCGGTGATCATTTACACGAAAAAACTATATTCGGTGCATGAGAAAGATCTGTATCACCGTGATGCTGATGGCTTTGTCTGGGATCTCTCTTGCCCAGGAGGCCCCCTATAAAATGGCCAGAACCAAGGGATTGCTTCCCTTCCTGGAATATGGTCCAGGCGACGACCGCCTGGGCGGAGCCAAGATGACCTATCTGGATTCCGGTATATTGGTAAAGGTGGTGGACAGCCTCAACAGTGATTATATCATAGCGCTCACCGATAACCTCAAGGCCTTTATCGCCAAATCCTCCGTTCAATTCGAACCGTCGCTGAAGGCCAAACCTTACTATTTGAGTGGCAATTGGAAAACGTATCGCGAAGAACGCTTCGATGTGATCACCATTGCCATGCCCGAACGATTGCCCTATCGCAGCATCATGCAGGTGAATCCAAACCGGCTCATCATTGACCTTTTTGGTATTACATCCAACACGAACTGGATCACGCAAAAGGGACAAACATCCGAACTGCGCAATACCTGGTTTGAACAGATGGAAAGTGGCATGTTGAGGGTCTATGTGGATTTGAAGAGTTCCCTGCACTGGGGCCATTCGGTGCATTATGATTCTGTGGCTTCTCGACTGATCATCAAAGTCAAGCATGCGCCGGACAAGAAAATACAAAACCTGTTTGTTGCAGTGGATGCGGGTCATGGAGGTGATAATTCCGGGGCTGCCGGAAACAGCTCGGGTAAACTGGAAAAAAACCTGACGCTGGTCTATGCCAAGGCATTGGAAAAAGAACTCAAGAAGCATGGGATCAAAAAAGTTCTGATGACCAGGGTGACAGACACATCCCTCTCCATGCCGGAACGCATCATGATGTTGCGGGACAGGATGCCTGACTTGCTGATCAGTATTCATTTCAATTCTTCTTCTGTTGATACCGTAAAAGGCACCAGCACTTTCTATCGTCACATCGGGTTCAGGCCCCTTACACAAACCATTCTCAAACGCATGACCGCTGTGGGTTTGGACGAGTTTGGCAATGTGGGCAGTTTCAACTTCGCCCTAAGCGGACCCACTGAATACCCCAACTGTCTTGTAGAAGTGGCCTTCCTCAGCAACCGAAAAGACGAACAGTTCATCCTGAGCAAAACTTCTCCGGCAAAAGTGGCAAAGGCTATTCGAATGGGCATAGCCGATTGGCTGAAACAGTGAGTTGTAAATAAAAATGAATAATTACTCATCCATGAATGACTTCATTTCCGTTGATTGGGGAACTACTTCACTGAGAGCAAGTCTTTGCTCGTCAGGCGGAAAGACCATTCTCCAATCAGTTTCATCGGATGATGGAGCACTGTCTGTTCACCAGCGTTTTCTTGCACAACCAGAGAAGGGTCCGGATGCGATGAAAGCTTTTTACTTGAAGGTCCTGCAGGGCCTCGTTGATCAACTGGATCTTTCTGCTGATCAAAAGATGCCGATACTGATCTCAGGGATGGCTTCTTCCACCATTGGCATGGAAACCATTGCTTATGCCGGTTTGCCATTTGGATTAACAGGGAACAATGCCGTGGTAAAGCAGTGGGAAGTCGATGGGCAGGATTATTTCATGGTATCAGGACTTGCTACTGAGGAGGATCTCATGCGAGGAGAAGAGACACAATTGGTAGGTGCAGCATTGCTGACCAACTTGGATCATGAAGAGGAAGCCTTGTTTATTTTTCCCGGAACCCATGCCAAGCATGTACTGGTCAAAGAAGGGAAGGTGGCAGGATTCAAGACCTACATGACCGGAGAAGTATTTTGTCAGCTATTCAGCATCAAAGGAGTGAAAGAAGGAAGTAATGGGAATATTTTGCATCAGATGTTCAAAGTGAGAACCAATGGCATGTTCAGTCGCTTGAGCAAGGAAGATAATTTTTCTTATCTCAGTGGCATGTTGATCGGTGCTGAATTGAAGGATCTTCTCTCTTTGCAAAAGAATCGCATCATCCTCTGCGGCAGCGGAGAAATGATGCAGGCCTATGAACTGGCATTGCAATGCCTGAACATGAATACAGCCATGTTGATCACCATTGATGCAAGCCTTGCCACATCCGTGGGTCAGTATCAGCTCTGGCAACAATTTTCATCTCGCATTTAATCGTTAATTTAGTCCCTAAATCTTTTTCAATGGAACTGAAGAACAATTTCATCCATCATGTATATTTCTGGTTGAAGAACCCTGACAGCAAGGAAGACCTGCAAAAACTTATAGAAGGCTTGCAGGCGTTGGCAGTGGTGGAAGAGATCAAGAGCTATCATATTGGTGTACCCGCACCGACCGACAGGGAAGTGATTGACAATACCTATGCTGTCTCCTGGCTCAATATTTTTGAAACAGCAGCAGACCAGGATGCCTATCAGGTTCATCCCCTTCACCTGAAATTCATTGAAGATTGTTCACATTTGTGGAGCAGGGTCAAGGTGTATGACTCCATCCAATACTAATATCTAATGCTATCCGAATGTTGACCAAAGGAAGATCAGCTGCGCTGGGTTTTATTTTTGTCACGGTGCTGATCGATGTCATCGGCTTTGGGATCATCATTCCGGTATTGCCCAAGCTCATTCAGCAGCTGACTGGAGGAGACATGAGTGTGGCTTCCCGCTATGGAGGTTTTCTCATGTTCACCTATGCCCTCATGCAATTCCTGTTTGCGCCCATACTGGGCAACCTGAGTGATCAGTATGGCAGAAGGTCGATCATCCTGTTCTCACTTTTTGGTTTTGGCATCGATTATCTGCTCCTGGCCTGGGCACCCAATATTGCCTGGCTTTTTGCTGCCAGGGTTTTATCCGGCATCACCGGCGCCAGCATCACCACGGCCTCCGCTTATATAGCCGATATCAGCACACCGGAAAAGAGAGCACAGAATTTTGGGATGCTGGGCGCAGCCTTTGGATTGGGTTTCATCATCGGTCCATTGATCGGGGGTGTGATGGGGCAGTACGGCGAGCGGGTTCCATTTTTGTTTGCTGCTGGGCTCACCCTTGTCAACTGGCTCTATGGAATGTTTGTTCTGCCAGAGTCGCTTGACAAAGACAAGCGCAGAAAATTTGAATGGAAGCGGGCCAATCCTGTTGGCTCCCTGATGCATTTGAAGAAATATCCGGCAGTAGCTGGATTGATCCTATCGCTTACGCTCATCTATATCGGCGCCCATGCTGTGCAGAGCACCTGGAGTTATTATACGATGAAGAAGTTCAA
>RFVQ01000071.1 GCA_009922495.1 Chitinophagia bacterium | reverse complement strand
GCATCCGGAAGATTTTTAAATGTTCCCAAGCCGGATGCCAATGGTAACACGGTGATCGATTTCAACAAGGCCTACAATCCGCCTTGTGCCTTTTCTGCATTTTCTACCTGTCCCATTCCCACCAAAGCGAATACATTGCCCATCCGCATTTTGGCCGGTGAGAAAAAACTGCATTGAGGAAGGATTGGAGTACTCCGATGGATAAATTCCATTAAATTCGGAGATACAACCAAAACCAACATCATGCAATTCCTCGGACCCATTGACTGGATCTTCGTCGTACTTTATTTGATTGTGATTGCCGCGGTATCCGTTTGGAGCATCCGCAAAAGCAAGGAAACCACTTCCGATTATTTTCTGGCCAACCGCAACCTGGGATGGTTTGTGATCGGTGCTTCCATCCTGGCTTCCAATGTGGGCTCTGAACACATTGTGGGATTGGCAGGTTCCGCTGCCAAATCGGGTACCGTGCTGGGTCATTATGAATTGCATTCTTATATCGTGTTGATCCTCGGTTGGGTTTTTGTTCCCTTTTATTTGCGGAGCTCTGTTTATACCATGCCTGAATTTCTCGAGCGTCGCTTCAATCCGCAATCCAGGCGCCTGCTCACCATCATCCAGCTCATCAGTTATGTGATCGCCAAGGCTTCTGTTACGATCTTCGCGGGTGCGTTGGTCTTCAACCAGTTCCTCGGTGTTGATTTTTGGACGGGTGCCATCATATTGGTAGTGGTTACCGGCGTGTATACTGTGTTGGGTGGACTCCATGCCGTGATGTATACCGAAGCGATACAAGCCATTGTATTGTTACTGGGATCATTGGTCCTGATGATCTTCGGTCTGCAGGAAGTGGGAGGATGGGATGCCCTGATGCAAGCAGTACCCAAAGAAAAACTCAACATGTTTCTGCCGCTCAGTGATCCTGAATTCCCCTGGTTGGGTATTTTGATCGCATCGCCCATTGTTGGGTTGTGGTATTGGTGTACCGATCAGCACATTGTTCAAAGATGCCTGGCTGCAAAAAATGAGCAGGAGGCAAGAAGGGGAACCATCTTTGCAGCCTTTTTGAAATTGATGCCCTTCTTTATTTTCCTGATACCCGGCTTGATCGCGTATGCTTTGCATGCACAGGGGAAAATACAATTGGATGATACGAATGCTGCTTTTCCGGTGATGGTAAAATCCATCATGCCGGTGGGTTTGCGTGGGGTGCTTGCTGGTGGATTGCTGGCGGCATTGATGAGTTCGCTGGCATCCGTATACAATGCTTGCTCAACCTTGTATACCATTGATATCTATAAGAAATCACATCCCGAGGCTTCAGAAAAACAACTGGTGAAAGTGGGCCGTATTGCCACTGCCGTCATCGTGTTGCTCGGCATGGCCTGGATCCCCCTGATGGGTAGGATCGATGATGGTCTCTATAATTATCTGCAGAGTGTGCAGTCTTATCTGGCTCCTCCCATCGCTGCTGTATTTCTGTTGGGCGTTTTCTTCAAGCGTTTGAATGCACAGGGTGCCTATAGTTCCATGGTGATCGGATTTATATTGGGCATGGCCAAGCTTACCCTACAGATTTTCCAGCATGATCTCACACCCGGTTCATTTTGGCATTCATTCGCCACGATGAACTTCCTCTATTTCTGTATTTATCTCTTTGTGTTCAGCATTGCAGTACTCGTGATCGTGAGTCTTTCTACTCCTCCTCCTCCTGAAGAGAAGACAGCCGGACTCACCTTCTCAACAACTGTTGCAGAGGACAAGGCAGCGAGCAGGGCCAGCTGGAATGCATGGGATGTGGCGCTTTCGGTGATCGTGCTGGTTGTCATATTGAGCATATTCGCCTATTTCTCTCCTTTGGGAATTGCAGGATAAAAACAACATGATCATCAGCAGAATTTATACGACCCTTTCTTTTTTGATCTTGACCAATGCTGTATTTGCACAAGCGGATCTCAGACAAATAAAATTGAAAGAACGATACCGTGATTTTTTTACCATCGGCGCAGCCATTACACCGATGGCATTGCGTTCGGAAGAATTGCATTTGATCGAATCACAGTTTTCCGGGATCACGGCGGAGAATGCAATGAAGATGGGACCGATCCATCCACAACCCTTTCGCTTCAATTGGGGTCCGGCAGATTCACTACTTGCCTTTGCAACGCGGAGTCATTTGCGCATGCGGGGGCATACCCTGGTCTGGCATAGCCAGACACCAAAATGGTTGTTTGAAGGAGAGGATGGTAAACAAGTCAACAAAGAGATATTGTTGCAACGCATCCATGATCATATTGACAGTGTAGTGGGTCGGTACAAAGGAAAAATTTATGCATGGGATGTGGTAAACGAAGCCATCAGTGATCAGGCGAATGAGTTTTATCGTTCCTCACTTTTCTATCAGATCTGTGGCGAAGAATACATTGAGAAAGCTTTTCAATGGGCACATGCTGCGGATCCAAGCGCCTTGTTGTTCTACAATGATTACAACGAGATAGATCCGGTGAAAAGAAAGAAGATCATCGAAATGGTAACGCGGCTTCGCGCCAAAGGTGTTCCTATCCATGGCATCGGACTGCAGGCGCACTGGTCTATCTATGCACCTTCAACAGAAGTATTGGATAAAACGTTGGAAGATTTTTCAAAAGTTGGGTTGCCTCTTCATGTCACAGAGCTGGATATTTCTGTCTATAAAAAAGAAGGAAGAAGGGATCGAATGCCTTCCGATTCACTGACAGCTTATACCCCGGAGCGCGAGGCCCTGCAAGTGGCCATGTATGAAAGGGTTTTTGCTGCCTTTCGAAAACACCGTTCCAGTATTCAATCAGTGACCTTTTGGAACATCAGTGACCGGCGCAGCTGGCTGGATAATTTTCCTGTTGTTGGCAGAAAAGATCATCCGCTTTTGTTTGATGCGGCACTGCAACCCAAGAAAGCTTTTTTCAGCGTGATCAATTTTTAGGAACCGGCGGTGGGCCATCCGGTAGCATGGCCTTCCATACCTCATTGCCTTTTCTTTTCTCAAACTCAGCACGGATCTCTTTGCGCAGGGTTTCGTTTTCAAAGAGATCGACCATGGTAGTACCCAATGATTTTGCTGCGAAGAGCATTCCTTTGTGACCGATGCTCATGCCACCGCAGGCAACCACCACCCAGGAATGCCAGGGAGATTTGTAGGGTGCAGTGGCAGCATTGAGTGTGATCTCAGGAACAATATAACTTACATCACCTACATCGGTCGAGCCTCCGTCTGGATCGGATCGGGTAGCCTCCAGCGGTTTGATGCTGCCATTGATGCCCTGTGCCTCCATACCGTATGCGGTCATGATTTTATTGGCAAAGGCTGTTTCTTCTTCGGTATAGGTTATTGGTCCCACCAACTGCATATTCTTATGCAAAACCTTCGCCCCTGTTTCGTTGACCAGCAGCTCATACAATCCGTTTTCCATGGCAAAGGAAACTTCCGTGCGGGTCATTCTTGCGGCTCCTTCTGCAATCTCTTTCATCCTTTCTTCCACTGCAGCAACACCACTGCGTTTGGTATCCCGAATCCAGATCCATACACTGGCTTCATCGGGAATCACATTGGGCACGTTGCCCGCTTTCTTGTATACATAATGAATGCGGACGCTGGGTCGGATGTGTTCACGCAAAAAATTCATGCCAATGTTGAAGAGTTCTGCTGCATCCAATGCGCTCTTGCCATTCCAGGGATCAGCCGCTGCATGGGCACTCTTCCCTTTGAAGGAAACTGTATATGCCACAACGGCCATGGAGCTTTGCATGTTGGCTTTGTTTTCATAATCAGGATGCCAGTCGAGGCAAACATCCAGGTCATTGAATACGCCATCCCTTGCCATATAAACCTTTCCTGCAAGATCTTCCTCTGCAGGTGTTCCGTAAAAGCGTATCGTTCCTTTTAACTTTCCTGATGCAATCAATTCTTTGATAGCTGTTGCTGCACCCAAGCTCGCAGCACCGAACATGTTGTGCCCACATCCATGACCCGCTTCACCTTCTTTCAAAGGTTCTTTGGTTGTTTGTGCTTTTTGTGACAATCCTTGCAGGGCATCAAATTCTCCGAGGATGCCGATGATGGGTTTGCCCGATCCATATTCTGCGATGAAAGCAGTCGGGATCTTGGCCACATTGCGGGTTATACGAAAGCCCTGCTTTTCAGCATAGTCGGATAATATTTTTGCAGAGCGATATTCCTTCATCGCAATCTCTGCATAGCTCCATACGGAATCGCTGATGCGGATCAATTCCTTTTCGTGTTTGGCGATGGAGTTGAGGATGGCTTGCTTGTTGGCTGGTATTGGCTCCTGGGCAAATAGCTGTCCCGTCAACAGCAGTAAAAAAAACAATGGCTTCATGTTTTTTATTTAAATCTATAGTATCAAAATAATTTCCAAAGTCCATATATCCCCACCCATCCAATCGAAATCACACTGAGCCAGAACAGGATCTCAGAAAATCGTCCTGTTTGGATTTTCAAGATGCGGTTTTGGTTCCGGAAGACAATACCGGCTGCCACCACCACCAGCAACAAAACAGATCCCACAACACCCCCCAGCATCACCATGAAGGTGGGTAGTTGTAGGTAGAGATAGGCCAGGATCCAGAGAAAAGGAATGATCCAGGCGAGAAGGGCAACCCCTCTTGACCGTGTTTTTTCATTCTGTCCATCGATCCAATGAAAGGAGCTGAAGATATCCATGAACAATCTTGACCAATAGGCCAATGTTGCAAATACAGAAGAGTACAGCACAAAGAAGGCGCCAATCAGATAGGCATTTCGAACACCACTTCCCAGCGTTTGGGTATAGATATTGGCCAGGGTATCGATGACAGCATTCCCTTCGGGAATATCCTGACGGCCATGCAAGACCGAAGCTCCCAGCAAATAAAAAGCGGCCGTAACCAAGGTATAGATCACCATGGCCACCATGGCATCCAGGTACATTACCTTGATCCATCCCCTTGCCCTTCTTTTCCAATCTTCACTGCCATCATTCTTTCCGGTATAGGCGGCATATCCTTTTTCGAGGCACCAGTAATTGTAGGCAATGATCTCATCACTGGCTACACCGGTAATGCCAAAAGCACCAACGGCCACAAAGACCAGCGAAGAAGGCAATTGAAATTGGAGTCCGCTCCAAACTTCTTGCCACCCAAAGCTGAAAGCTGTTTGTTGGAGAGAAAAAACAGCGATCAGGGTAAAGAGGGTGAATCCCACTACCATGACCAGAGATCCTTTTTCAATCCATGCATATTTGTTGCGGTAGATCATGCTGCTGGTGAATATACCCAGCACAAGGGCCCATCCTGCGATCGGGATCTGTGGGACCAGCAGGTGCAGGGCGATGGCAGATCCGCCCAGCATGCCGCCCACCTGTAATATCTTGATCAGGGTCAGCAAAAAAGCAGATGCAATGGCCCAGTTGCCGGAACCAATCTTCGGTCCGCCCAGTCTGGCAAAGCCTTCCATCGGTGTTTGTCCCGTCAGGATGGCATTTTTCCCAAACTCCAATTGGATGGCCACTTTCACAAGGCAGCTGACCAGGATGACCCAAAAGGTGATAAAACCTCCCTTGGCACCGAGGATGGTGGTGGCGATGAGTTCGCCCGATCCCACGATGGAGGCGGAGAGAATAAAACCGGGTCCCAGGAATTTCAATCTTCCTTTCCAGTTGGCCGGCGGCTCTTGGATGGTCAATGCACGCATGTGTACTTAAAGATAATCAATCATGAAGCTATTCTAACGAAAAGGATTTAGCAGAATAATCGTCTAATCCTGAACATACCGTCGATTTTTTCCCGAAATTGATGTCCGTTCATTTTAAAACAAGCAAACATGAATATGCAAAACGATTCACGCCGTAAATTTTTAAAAGACACTGCCCTCGCAACAGCAGCAGCTTCTATTGCGCCCAGTGTTTTTGCCAATGCGCACAGCAACAGAAAGCTGGGTGACAAAGTAAAACTTGCCTGTATCGGTATCGGCAACCAGGGGGCTTCCGATCTGATGCAGTTCCACAAATCAGGACTCGCAGAATTTGTTGCCTTTTGTGATGTAGACATGGGAGCACCGCAAACACAGGCTGTTTTGAAGCAGTTTCCCAATGTTCCCCGTTTCCAGGATTTCCGCAAGATGTTCGATGCCATGGGCAATCAGATTGAAGCAGTGAGCATCGGTGTTCCGGATCATTCGCATTTTGCCATCACCATGCTGGCGCTTTCACTGGGCAAGCATGTTTACGTGGAGAAGCCCATGGCCCGCACCTTCAACGAAGTGGAACTCATGATGAAGGCTGCTGCCAAGCGCCCCAACCTCGTTACACAGATGGGTAATCAGGGACATTCCGAAGGCAACTACTTTCAGTTCAAAACCTGGGTGGAAGCAGGCATCATCAAGGATGTTACTGCCATCACAGCACACATGAATTCAGCGCGTCGCTGGCATGCCTTCGATCCGAAGATCACCAGCCTTCCTGGTAAAGAGGCTGTTCCTTCTACCTTGGATTGGGATACCTGGCATACCGTAGTAAAAGAACATGATTACAACCACGATTATCACAATGGACAATGGCGTTGCTGGTATGATTTTGGTATGGGTGCTTTGGGTGATTGGGGTGCACACCTGATCGACACAGCGCATCAGTTTTTGGATCTGGGATTGCCAACGGAGATCAACATGTTGCGTGCCGATCAACACAATCCTTTCTTCTATCCTTATTCTTCCACTATTCTCTTCAAATTCCCTGAGCGTGGTAATATGCCGGCTTGTGACATCACCTGGTACGATGGCCTCAACAACCTGCCGCCGCTTCCGGAAGGATATGGTTCTTCTTCCAAGTTGGATCCGAATATCCCAGCTCCCAGCAACGGTGCGATCCAGTCACAAAGATTGAATCCCGGTAAGATCATTTACAGCAAGGACCTGATCTTCAAGGGAGGATCCCATGGCAGCACCCTGAGCATCATCCCAGAAGCGAAGGCGAAAGAGATGGCTTCGAAACTTCCTGAAGTTCCGGTGAGCCCATCCAATCACTATGCCAACTACCTCAAGGCTTGTATGGGACAGGAAAAAACCCGTTCACCTTTTGAAATTGCGGGTCCCCTTAGCCAGGTATTCTGTCTCGGTGTATTGGCGCAAATGCTCAATACCAAACTGGAATTCGACCGCAAGAAGAAAAAGATCACCAACAACAAACTGGCGAATCAATTGCTCGTGGGAGCGCCGCCCAGAAAAGGTTGGGAGCAGTATTACAAAATGTAAGATCAATTTACTTTCTCAAAAGCCTCGCAAATGCGGGGCTTTTTTATGCCATCGAATTCAAGCAAGAATATTTTTTTTCCGGGGATGATCATGCCGTTCTGCATGAATGCTTCATGATCAAAGCTGGTTTCAGTGACCACATAGCGGTATTTCTGGTGGGGTAGTTGCAATTGATCCAGTAGGGCAAATTTTTCTTTCTTCTCCCATTCGGGCTTATAGCATCGCGCGGGTTTGATCTTGTGTTGCATCCAGTGATCGATGGCCAGCAATTCCATCAAGATGGAATCATCCGGATAGGCTGATTGAATGAAGTCGGCTGCGATATCATATACCTTCTCCAGGCTATAGCCGATGAAGGCGCCATGGATTTTACTGAAGTGCTTTCCCAGCCCCAATAGAAAATCAAAAATGCTGTATTGGTGGGTCACATACTTCAGGGTATTGGTCAGCCTTGGTTTGTTCCAATAGATCTCTAAGGCATGTTCCAGTAAAGTGATGTCGTAGAGTTCCTGTTCAGAGAGATAATTGCTGCGAATGATCTGGTACGGGGCCTTCTCTTCAAATTCATATCCGTGATCCAAATATTTTTCGCGCACGGGTGTTCCCTTGAGAAATTTCAAAAAACCCAGTTGCAGTTCCGGCGCAAAGAGTTTGAATACTTCTTCAAAACTAAACTTGATATCGTTCCAGTAATCCAATGGCAGTCCCACGATCAAATCCAGGTGCATGTCAACATGCTCCCTTAGGTTCAGGATCACGCCTTTGGTTTTTTCAAAATTCTGCTTGCGGCTCACTTCGAGATTGGCCTTCTGGTTCACTGTCTGGATGCCGATCTCAAAGCGGAACATTCCTTTGGGAACTTTCTCTTTGATGAAGGACATGATGTCGGGATGCAGGATATCAGCGGTGATCTCAAACTGGAATACATTTTCCGGTCGCGCATGATCGAGGATGAACTGAAAGATCTCCAGTGTAAAATCCTTTTTCACATTGAAGGTGCGGTCCAGGAACTTGATCACCTTGCCGTGTTGCATCAGGTATTTCAGGTTGCGCTTGATGTGCTCCATGGGCAGGTAGCGCACACGGTTGTCAAGACTGGCCAGACAGAATTCGCATTTGTAGGGGCAACCCCTGGAGGTTTCGATATAGGCGACACGGTCCTGGAGGGTGGCGGGATCTTCGTTACCATAGGGATGGGTATCAGCAAAATTTTCCAGTTCAAAATTTTTCGAATGTTGCTGATAGATGATCTCGCCATCCTGTCTGGAAACCAGGTTGTTGATACGCCGAACATCCGGATAGGATTGCAGGAATTCAGCAAAGGGGATCTCGCCTTCACCGGTGATGATGAAATCGATGTTCTTGTTTTTTTGCATCAGCTCCATCCCATCATAGCTCACTTCCGGTCCTCCCAAAAGAATGCGCGTTGCCGGATGGATCGCCTTGATCTTGTCGATCACCATCAACGTTTGCGTGATGTTCCAGATATAGCAACTGAAGCAGACCACTTCAAAACCAGCGCAGTATTCAGCGATGCGATCGGGGTCTTCCTTGATGGCAAATTCTTTCCAGGAAAGTCTTTCGTCCGACTTGTTCAGTTCGTACAGCAATCTGATCGCCAGGTTCATGTGGATGTACTTGGCGTTGAGGGTGGTCAGCAGTATTCCTTTCATTCCACTTTCACTAAATCACATCCGGCAACAGGTAAGGTGTGCGGTAATCACGGCTCAGCATGGCATTGGCTTCGTTCTCTCCTTCACCGATGAACCTTTCCGCCACGGGATCGAATTCCAGTTGACGGCCCAAACGATAGGAAATATTGCCCAGGTGGGCCAGTGAAGAAGCGAGGTGCCCGGTTTGCACCGGTCCGTTTTGTATCGACATATCCCTGGCGCGGATGGCATCGAACCAGTTCTGGAAATGCAGTCCCAGTTCACCGGATTCCGTGCGAGCAGGACCTTTTTCCCTTTTCTCACCAAGATAAGTTTCGTAGGTGCCATAGTTTTTCACGACCATGTATCCTTTTTCACCATAGAAGATATTGCCTACTCCGGCTCCGTCTTCAAGGTTGGTATTCCAGTTCCGCACTTCGAACTGGATGATCTTTTTCTGTTTGGGGTAATGGTAGATCGATGTCTGGATCTCGGGTACTTCCTTGCAATCATCCCATAGGAATTTACCCCCCATGGAGGTGATGCGTTCGGGGAGGGTGTCCACGCCGAGCCCCCACATGCAGAGATCGGTCTCATGGATGCCCTGGTTGCCTACGTCGCCATTGCCATAGTTCCAATGCCAATGCCAGTTGTAGTGCACCAGGTTGCGGGTGAAGGGACGCATGGGAGCGGGACCGCACCAGAGATCGTAGTTCAATCCGGCAGGGATCGGTGAGATGCCCTTGTTCCCGATGTCCGGGCGCCTTCTGTAAACCAATCCGCGTGACATGTATACCCTTCCGATGAGTCCGTCTTGCAAATGCTTGACCGCTTCGCGGATGGCTACCGAACTGCGCAGTTGCACACCATGTTGAACGATGCGGTTGTATTTATAGGCCGCTTCGATCATTTTCTTTCCTTCATGGATATTGTGCGTGGCGGGCTTTTCCACATAAACGTCTTTTCCGGCCTGGCAGGCCCAGATGGTTTGCAGGGCATGCCAGTGGTTGGGCGTTGCCAGCGTTACGGCGTCAATGTTTTTGTTTTCGTAGAGTTTTCGAAAATCCTGTTCGATCATCACTTTCTTACCATACTTCTTTTCAAAGTCGGCCGCCACCTGTTGCAGGATGACCATGTCCGGATCACAGAGGGCCACCACTTCTACATTGGCTTTTTGCTGAAGGTTCATGATCTCTTCGATATGGGTCTTGCCCCGGCCATTGATGCCCAGCACCGCAATGCGGATGCGGTCGTTCGCGCCAATGATGCGTGGTTCAGCGGAGCCAGAGGTTGTTTTGTCGGCGGACATGGCAGCAACGGGTGCTACCGCGGCTGCTACTGCCGTAGAGGCAGCGTTGCGCAGGAAAGACCTGCGGGAATTGTTCTTTTGCATGCAGTAAATTACTGAAATTTCATA
>RFVQ01000008.1 GCA_009922495.1 Chitinophagia bacterium | reverse complement strand
CAGCAAGTTTGAAATTTCTCCCGGAATCAAGGATATGAATAAAATAAAGCAATTTGCAGAAAAGGTTAAAATCATTCAATAATATGATCAATACATTTGCCAAACCTGATCAACAGGGATACTATGGAGAATTTGGTGGTGCCTATATACCGGAGATGTTATACGGGAACGTTGAAGAATTGAAAAAGCGATACCTGGAAATATCATCCGGTCAGGCTTTTCAAAAGGACTTTCACCAGTTGCTGAAAGATTATGTAGGCAGGCCAACGCCGCTGTTTCTTGCTGAACGCCTGAGTCAATTGTTTGGGTCAAAAATTTACCTAAAGCGGGAAGACCTTTGTCATACAGGTGCCCACAAAATCAACAATACCATCGGGCAGATTTTGCTTGCGATTCAGTTGGGCAAGAAGAGAATCATTGCAGAAACAGGGGCAGGTCAGCATGGTGTAGCAACTGCTACTGTCTGCGCCTTGAAAGGCCTTGAATGCATCGTATACATGGGTGAAAAAGATATTCAACGTCAAGCCCCCAATGTAGCCAGGATGAAAATGTTGGGCGCAAAAGTGGTTCCCGCGACCAGTGGAAGCAAAACACTCAAGGATGCTACCAATGAAGCCATCCGAGACTGGATCAACAATCCCAACGACACCCATTATATCATTGGATCAGTAGTGGGACCACATCCTTACCCAGACATGGTTGCAAGGTTTCAATCAGTCATCAGTGAGGAGACCAGGCAACAATTATCGGAAAAGGAGGGATCTCCATTGCCAACCCGTGTAATCGCCTGTGTAGGGGGCGGCAGCAATGCGGCTGGAGCTTTTTATCATTTTCTGGATGAACCCTCTGTTGAAATCGTAGCGGTTGAAGCAGCTGGTCATGGAGTCAATTCGGGATTCAGTGCCGCTACCACCCAATTGGGTGTTCCAGGCATTCTCCATGGTAGCAAGAGCATTGTCATGCAGACGGCAGACGGTCAAGTAGTAGAGCCCCACAGCATTTCCGCCGGATTGGATTATCCTGGAATAGGCCCTATGCATGCCCATCTATTTGCCAGTGGGAGAGGAAGGTTTCTGAGTGCAACAGATGAAGAAGCAATGCATTGGGCATTTAAGTTGTCAGCCCTGGAAGGGATCATTCCGGCACTGGAAACCGCACATGCATTTGCAGTGTTGGATCGCTTGGGAATGAAAAAAGATGATATCAATGTGGTTTGTCTGAGTGGCCGAGGTGATAAGGATCTTGCCACCTACATGAACGCAATGGATGAACAATAAAGCAAATCTATAATGGGAAGATTACATGAACTGTTTGCCAGGAAGAATCGAGATGTATTGAATGTGTACATCACAGCCGGATTTCCCAAGATGGATTCCACGATCACTGTGATGGAAGCGCTGCAATCATCTGGTGCAGATTTGATTGAATTGGGGATGCCATACAGTGATCCACTGGCGGATGGTCCTGTGATTCAGGAAAGCAGCTTGCAAGCCCTTGCCAATGGAATGACCATTGAAAAATTATTTGAACAGCTCAAGGGATTCAGGAATAAAATTGATGTGCCGGTGGTTCTCATGGGATACATGAATCCTGTATTGCAATTTGGATTCGAAAAATTTTGTGAAACAGCAGCCAGTGTAGGGGTAGATGGGCTGATCCTACCGGATCTTCCGGCATTTGAATTTGAATCGCATTATGGCGAAATCATCCAAAAAAATGGGTTGGATTTTATTTTTCTGGTAACTCCTGAAACCAGCGAGGAGAGGGTTCGGAAATTGGATGCATTGTCAAGTGGCTTTTTGTATGCCGTTTCATCTTCCTCCACGACGGGTAAGGAAAAGGATTTTAACGCAGTTGTCAATTATTTAAAGCGATTGGAAGGATATGGCTTGAAAAACCCCATCTTGGTCGGATTTGGCATCAAGGATCGTGAAACCTTTGAGGCTGTTACACCATATGCTGCAGGTGCAATCATTGGATCCGCCTTTATCAAGGCAGTTTCTGAAGGAGAGGATCCTGTCAAGACTACGATTGCATTTGTGAAAAATGTATTGAATAAATGACGATGGATACGGTTGTGATCAAATACAATGCAGGTAATCTCCGGTCTGTTGAGTTTGCTTTATCTCGATTGGGGGTTGAGCCAGTGTTTTCAGATGAAGCAGAAACGATCCTTAAGGCCCAACGGATTATTTTTCCAGGCGTAGGCGAAGCGAGCTCAGCCATGAAGTACCTGAGAGAACGTCAGCTCGATGAAGTTATTTTGGCTGCTAAACAGCCCTTCCTTGGTATTTGCCTGGGCATGCAACTGATGTGCAAACACTCAGAAGAAAATGATACAACCTGTCTGGGGATTTTTGACGAGTCTGTCAAAAAATTTAATCCGGCTGATCCCGCATTGAAAGTTCCGCAAATTGGGTGGAATACAATTGCCAACCTGAACACACCTGTGTTCACTGATATCCCAGAAGATTCCTATTGCTATTTTGTTCATGGTTATTATGCCAGCAAGGGAGAACATACCATAGCAACCACTGACTACGGAGGTTTATACAGCGCGGCACTGAACAAAGCAAATTATTATGGAGTTCAGTTTCATCCTGAGAAAAGTGCAGCCATTGGACAAAAAATCATTGAAAATTTCCTGAAGATAGAATGAACATGCAGATCATACCAGCCATTGATATTATTGACGGAAAATGTGTGCGCCTGAAAGAAGGCGACTATGATCAGTTGACTGCGTATGAGACCTCTCCGCTTGAGATGGCCAAGCAATACGAGGCCCATGGTATCACCCGATTGCACCTGGTGGATCTCGATGGTGCCAAAAAGGGAGAAGTGTGCAATTGGAAGGTAGCGGAACAGTTAGCAGCAGAAACCTCCCTTGAAATCGACTTCGGTGGAGGAGTCAAAAGCATTGATTCAGTAAAGCGCATCAGGGATCTCGGTATTCGTTACATTACCATTGGAAGCATGGCCGCAAAAAATCCGGCAATATTTCAGGAATGGATAGACGAATTGGGGGCAGAGACCTTTCTATTGGGGGCTGATACCAAAAACAAAAAAGTAATGGTCGGAGGTTGGCTTGAATCCACTTCCATCGATCTCATTCCATACATGCAGCAGTACTTTTCAAAAGGCATCACACAAATCTTTTGCACAGATATCAGCAAGGATGGCAACCTGGCCGGCCCTGCTACCAAACTGTATCAGGAGATAAAGCAACAAATTCCTTCTCTTTTTTTGATTGCAAGCGGTGGTGTTTCAGGGATGGACGATCTTTTGGAGTTGGCTGCGGTTGGTTGCGATGGAGCCATTGTTGGCAAAGCTATATATGAAAACAGGATCAGCCTGAAAGAACTGGAGAATTATATCATCGGAAACAACTGATATGCTGGCAAAAAGAATCATTCCCTGTTTGGACATAAAAGACGGAAGAACGGTAAAAGGAACCAATTTTCTGGACCTGAGAGATGCGGGAGACCCGGTAGAGCTTGCTGCTCTGTATGCCGAACAGGGAGCAGATGAATTGGTTTTTCTGGACATCACTGCGACACATGAGAAAAGAAAGACGCTGTCTCAGCTGGTTGATCGTATCGCACACAAGATCAATATTCCCTTTACGGTTGGGGGGGGGATTTCTTCTATTGAAGATGTCAGGGTTTTATTGGATAGTGGTGCAGACAAGATTTCTGTCAATACTGCGGCCTTCAAGAATCCTGATCTGATCAATCAACTGGCAGGAGAATTTGGCAGTCAATGTGTGGTCCTGGCCATCGATACAAAGCAGCATGAGGATGGAGACTGGTATGTATACCTGAACGGAGGCAGGATTGCCACTGAAACCAAGTGTCTCGATTGGGCCCGGGAAGGGGTTAGGAGAGGGGCAGGAGAAATTTTGCTTACTTCTATGAACCATGATGGAACCAAGGCAGGATTTGCCATTGAAATCACTGCTAAGGTGTCAAAAGCAGTGAATGTTCCGGTGATTGCCTCAGGAGGCGGTGGAAGAATGGAACATTTTGAAGAAGTGTTGAATGGAAATGCAGAGGCTGCATTGGCGGCAAGTGTTTTTCACTTTGGTGAGATTGCTATTCCGGACTTAAAAGGATATTTGCGTTCCAAGGGCATTGTCGTTCGATAATCAAGATCATTGGTTAATTTTGTTACAAATGGGAAAGGAAGTTTTATTCAGCAAATTTGATGACGGACTCGTGCCGGCCATTGTTCAGGATCAGGTAACAGGGAAAGTCCTGATGCTCGGTTACATGAATGCTGAGGCTTTTCAGCAAACACTTGCATTGGGTAAGATCACTTTTTTCAGTCGCTCCAAAAATAGACTTTGGACCAAAGGAGAAGAAAGTGGAAACTTCCTGCTGTTGGTTTCCCATGCTGTTGATTGTGATGGGGATGCATTGCTCTTCAAGGTGAATCCAGTTGGACCAGTATGCCATACCGGAACCGATACCTGTTGGGGCGAAGTGAATGAAAGCAATGATTTTCTCAAAAAACTGGAATCCATCATTGAATCCAGAAAATCAGGCAGCGATGATGCTTCATACGTAAAAACGCTTTTGGCCAAAGGGGTCAACAAGGTAGCACAGAAAGTGGGAGAGGAAGCAGTTGAACTCGTTATTGAAGCAATGAGAAATGAAAATGAAGATTTTCTCAATGAAGCGGCGGACCTGCTTTTCCACTATTTGCTTTTGCTTAACAGCAAAGGGTATAATTTAGATGACATAAAAGCCATTCTTCAGCAAAGACACAAAGCATGAAAAATATCTTTATACTGGTTCTGATGATGCCTGCGGTTTTGTTTTCTCAAGAAAACAATTTTAGCATCAAGGGTATCTTAAAAGGAATGCCCGATAAAACTGAGTTGGTGTTAAAGGCCAATGATGGGTCAACCGAACCATTGCTGCTTATCAAATCAAAAGGGGATCAATTTGAAGGAACTGGGAAAATCAAAGAACCTGGTCTTTTTCAATTGGAAGTCAAAAACGGCGCCCAAAAAATGATGCTATTCCTGGATGCCTCCAATGTTAAAGTTGAAGGAGATTTCAGTTCCATGCCAATGGCAAGGGTTGCCGGATCAAAGGCACATGATGATTTCATGCTCTTCAATGCCACGTTTAATCCTTTGTTCGCAAAACTGACGACTGCTGCCCAACAGCTTAACCAGGGTGCAAAAGATGAAAACGGATCCATTCGAAAGGGATACAATGATGTTGTTGCTGAAGTAGCCAGAGAAACCGAAAAGTTCATTGATGCACATCCCAATTCGCCAGTGTCTCCTTTTGTTGCTCTGGTAGTGCTGCAATTGAATGAGGATCCCACTTTATTGGCCAACAGGCTTTCCAGAATTTCTACAACAGCCAAACAAAATTATTTTGGCAGGACAGCTGAGAAGATGGTTGAAGATGCCAAGTTTGGATCTGTTGGCACGCAAGCGCCAGACTTTACCCAACAGGATGTCAATGGGAAGGATGTTAAATTGTCTTCCTTCAGAGGAAAATATGTGTTGGTTGATTTCTGGGCAAGCTGGTGTGGACCGTGCAGGCAAGAAAATCCCAATGTGGTCAATGCATTCAACAAGTTCAACTCAAAGAATTTTACCGTTCTGGGTGTTTCATTGGATAGAGCCAGGGACAAGTGGTTGGAAGCCATCAAGGCCGATAATTTAACCTGGACCCATGTGAGTGATCTTAAATTTTGGAGCAATGCAGTGGCTGTACAATATAAGATTCAGAGCATTCCACAAAACTATTTGATCGACCCGAATGGCATTATCATAGCCAAAAATTTAAGAGGCGAGGAGCTGCAAAGCCGCTTATCTGCTTTGTTGAAATGATTTCAATAGACGTCCTCGATCAGAAAAAAATGGGGATGATCATGTTCGTCTAGGGTGATCGATAAGATGTCATACCTTACCCATTTGAAATAGGGATATCTTCTGAGGTAGGCTGCTCCTGCTGAAGTGAAATGCCGCATTTTCGCTTTCCCTACCTTGGATTCAGGATGACCATAGGAGCTAGACTTTCTTGTTTTCACTTCAAAGAAATGCAGTCTCTTGTCTTTTTCTGCAATCATGTCTATCTCACAATGACCATGTCTCCAATTCAATGCCCTGACATGATAACCATTTTCGATGGCCCAGTTATGGGCGAACTGCTCTCCTAATTTGCCCGTTTCATTGTGTAGCGCCATTTTGGTGGATTGAATTTGTGTACGATCTTTGAGTACTAAGCTCAAGTTTTTGATATAAAATCCAAAGAAGAATGTATCGTATAAAAGGGGTAGTTCAACACTATGATTGGGGTGGAAATACATTTCTGCCATCGCTTTTCAACGTTGATAATTCAAATAAAAAACCCTTTGCTGAATATTGGTTGGGTGTTCATGCGGGTGGTCCTGCTGAAGTTGAACTGGGAGAGGGTGCAAAAACTACTTTGTCTAATTTGCTGAATGCTGATAAACCCAAACACCTGGGTTCAGCTGTTTGGAACAGATTCAATGGGCTGCCCTTCCTCTTAAAAATCCTGGATGTCAGGGATATGTTGTCCATTCAGGTTCATCCGAACAAAATGGATGCAGAGAAAGGTTTTATTCGGGAAAATGACTTGAAAATACCCCTGGATGCACCCCACAGAAATTACAAGGATGACAACCATAAGCCAGAAGTGATGGTAGCGCTGAGTGAGTTTTGGCTTTTGCATGGTTTTGCACATAACATAAGCGAACGGATCATACAATATCCATTCTTACAAAAGTTTAGCGCGTACTTTGAAAAAGGGGGTATAAAGGGTCTCTACCAATTCCTGATGGAACTGCCTCAGGACCAGATTGATGAGATCTTGCATGAGCATGCTGTGAAGATCACTGAGCATTACAAAAAAGGTGACTTGGATAAATCCTCCCCTGATTTTTGGGCAGCAAGGGCCATTGTGAATGGAGGGGGGAAATTGGACAGGGGAATTTTTTCAATTTATCTGTTCAATATCATCAAATTGCTTCCAGGGGAGGGGATTTTCCAGGGAGCCAGGATGCCGCATGCTTATTTAGAGGGTCAAAACATTGAGTTGATGGCCAACTCAGACAATGTTCTTCGTGCCGGACTTACTCCCAAACACATGGATATCCCGGAATTGCTTGCCAATACTGATTTTGTTGAAACTATACCCTCCATCATGAAGGGAGGTTTAAACGGAGACTGGGTCCATTATCCCTGCCCTGTTGAAGATTTTAGTATCTCTTCCCTTGATATGGCTCCCCATCAGGAGAAAGAATGGACCTTGGATGCTCCTTCCATTATGCTGGTTTTAAAGGGTCAAGGCAAATGGTCAGGAACTGCTGAACGGATTTCTACCGGAACAGATGCGTTCTTTGTAGATCCTGGTGAAAAAGTTGGTTTCAGGGCAACTGAAAATACCCTTCTTTTCAGGGCATCTGTTCCTTTGTGAACAAGCTATACACATCCTGAGGAAAACTGTAAAGGGCATTTTATTTCCAAGCCTAAGAATTCGTTAATTTTGCTTCAAAGCATGAAAATGAAAGTTTCGAAAAATACCTGGATATCTTTTTTGTTATTGGTGGTAATCGCAGCAGCATACAGGGCTATTCCTGGAAGACCCTGGGGATTTGCTCCGCAATTTGCCATGGGTATTTTTGCAGGATCTTTGATCAGCAACAGAAAACTGGCTTTTGTATTGCCCCTGCTTTCATTGTTGCTATCTGATGCTTTTTACGAGTTGCTTCACCAGTTAGGGTACACAGAAATTACCGGTTTCTATAGTGGCATGCTCGAAAACTACCTGTTGATTGGTTCTTTGACAATCATTGGATTTTTTGTCAACCCCGATAAGATAAAATCTATTGCAAAGGGATGTTTGGCTTCTCCGACTGTATTCTTCTTTGCTTCCAATTCACTGACATGGATGGGCAACGGCGGACTGCAAAGGCCTAAAACTTTTTCAGGATTGCTGCAGGCATTGATAGATGGTATTCCTTTTTATGCCAATAGTCTTGCCGCTACTTTCGTATTCAGTGCTATCCTCTTTGGATCCTATCAATTCATCTTTAAAAAATCGGCCAAAGCAAACGTTGCTTAAGCTTCGTAGCCGGTATCCTCTAATAGATTGTTGCCATCTGCAGCTGCAGTGGCCAGTTCATCACACCTTTGGTTGTAGGGGTTGGACGCATGGCCTTTGACCCATATGAATTGGATGGCATGATCTTTAGAAAGTTGGTAATATTTTGTCCAAAGATCACTGTTCTTTTTGCCCCCTTTGAAATTGGTGGCAATCCATTTGTCCAGCCACTTCTCATTCACTGCCTGAACAACATATTTGCTGTCAGAATAAATCTGAATGTCAAGCCCTTTTCTGTTTAGTGATTCCAATGCTGCAATAACTGAAAGCAACTCCATTCTATTGTTGGTCGTATGCTTGAATCCCTGGGAGATTTCTTTGACCTTGCCTTTCCACATGAGAATAGCACCATAGCCACCTCTGCCGGGATTGCCCCTTGCAGCTCCATCAGTGTAAATTGTCAGTCCCTTTTCGTTTATCATTCCACTACACTAACCTTGATCGTGTTGGTTGGGAGGTGAAGTTCGACGGGAGTGCTGCCGGTGTTGACGACTACCTCACCTGCCCTGATAAATCCTCTTTCTTTCAATATGCTGATCTGATCGGCTACGATTTCATCCAGGCTTTGTTCTTCATCGTAGAAGAAGGCCCGTACGCCCCAGCTTAAGCTCAATTGGTTGACCAATGAACGTTCTTTTGTAAATATATACAGGTGTGATTTAGGCCTGTAGCAACTCAACATAAAGGCCGTATAGCCAGTTTGTGTCATACCAATGAGTGCATTGGCATTGGTGTTTTCAGCAAGTTTGCATGCTGTTGAACATACTGCATCACTGATATAGGTGGGTGAATGGGGTAGTGGCTTGATATCCTCATCCCGGTTATAGCGATATTCTGATTTTTCAGCTTCGATGATGATTTTTCTCATGGTTTCCACTACCAGTGCAGGATGGGCACCTGTAGCTGTTTCACCACTTAGCATAACGGCATCAGCACCTTCGAGTACAGCATTGGCAACGTCAGTACTTTCACTTCTGTTGGGTTTAACCCTGTCGATCATGCTCTCCATCATCTGTGTTGCAACAATGACAGGCTTGCCCCTGTGCAGACATTTTCTGATGATCTGTCTCTGTATAAAAGGAACTTTTTCGATGGGCACTTCAACACCCAGGTCTCCTCTCGCTACCATGATTCCATCTGACTCAAGAATGATTTCTCTGATGTTGTCAAGGGCTTCCGGCATTTCAATCTTGGCAATCACCTTTGTTTTGCTCGCCTTTTCTTTGAGTATTTTTTTAATCCCCTTGATATCTTCCACTTTTCTGACAAAGGAAAGTGCTACCCAGTCCAATTGCTGTCCAATGATGAAGTCAAGGTCCTTCAAGTCTTTTTCAGTGAGCGCAGGAAGGGAAATTTTGGTATCCGGTAGATTCAGTCCCTTTTTGGAAGATATGATACCACCCAGTTTTACTTTTACTTTTACATCTGTGTTGGGCATGACTTCCTGTACAACTACTTCGATTTTTCCATCATCAATCATGATGGTATTGCCCACCACAACATCACCCGCCAGATTGGGGTAGGAAACATAGATCTTTTCCATGGTCCCAATGCACTTCTCATTGGTAAGCGTAAGGATATCACCCTCTTTTACAGGCAATGCATTGTTTTCGATTTCTCCCACCCTGAGTTTAGGACCCTGCAGGTCTCCCAGAATGGCAATATTATAAGGCTCTGTTGCGTTGATTTTTCTGATGCTGTCGATGATCTTTTTTTTGTCCTCATGGGCGCCATGGGAAAAATTGAGTCGAAACACATTGACACCTGCACGAACAAGTTCAAGTAATTTATCATAAGTGTCACATGCAGGGCCTACCGTTGCTACAATCTTTGTTCTGTGGATGGAGTGCTCATTTCCTGCATGGTTGTCCATTTGCTGGTGAAAATATTTTCCTATGTTTTTGCTCATGAATTAATTGTTCGAGGGTTATAAATTGAAATGACAGCAGTTTTTCTGCTGTCATTTTTTTAACTGGCAAGAATTTTTACAATCTTCAGCCATTCTTCACTTATTTTTTGTTTTGCTTTAACTGCATTGTCGAGGGGTGTATAGTGCATCTTGTTGTTCATGATGCCCACCATCACATTGTGTTTTCCTTCCAGCAAACATTCAACTGCTGAATAGCCCATCCTGCTGGCAATCAGCCTATCCATGCTGGAGGGAGAGCCGCCTCTTTGGATATGTCCCAATATGGCAACCCTGATATCAAAAGCCGGAATTCTTTCCTTGATGAGATTGGCAAGGTCGTTTCCTCCACCAAAATCATCTCCTTCCGCCACAACAACAATATTGACCAGTTTTTTTCTTCTTTCCTTTTCCTGTAAGGAAGCAATGATGGCTTCAACATCCGTTTTTCTTTCAGGGATCAGGATATGTTCCGCCCCAGTTCCAATTCCACTGTGCAAGGCGATGTATCCTGCATCTCTTCCCATGACTTCAACGATGAAAAGACGGTCATGTGCATCTGCAGTATCCCTGATTTTGTCTATGGCTTCGATTGCAGTATTGACAGCGGTATCGAAACCAATGGTAAAATCAGTTCCTGCTATGTCTTTGTCAATGGTACCTGGTATTCCAATACAGGGAATGTCAAATTCATTGGAAAAAATTTGGGCACCTTTAAAAGAGCCATCTCCCCCAATGATGACCAAACCATTTATTCCCCTTTTTTTTAGATTTTGGTAAGCTTTTTTTCTTCCTTCAGGGGTCATGAATTCTTTGCAACGGGCAGTTTTCAGAATGGTACCGCCTCTCTGGATGATATTGGCGACACTCCTGGAGTCCATTTGATGGATATCGTCATCTATCATTCCTGCATATCCTCTTGTGATGCCAAATACCTCCAGATGATGATAGATGCCTGTACGCACGGCAGCCCTTATACAGGCGTTCATTCCGGGAGCATCTCCTCCGGAAGTCATGATACCTATTTTTGTTACTTTTTTTTGCATTAGAACTCTCAGTTGTTTGATGGGCAGGCAAGCGGAGTTTTCAAGAGGTCAACGGTCGCAAATTTAACAAATTGTGTCCAATATACACGCTTTTAAACATGGGCGTTGATATCTTTTTGAGCTTGTTTTTGCAGGGGATAATCACCCAGCAGATGAAACCGTAGAAACAATTCTTCTGCGTACCAGTTTTCTTTTCTGGTGTTTTGTATGACTTTTCGGTGTTCAGCTTTTTGGTAGGCAAAGTTTTTCATGTCTTGGGCTGTTTGCCAGATGCTGAAAGTTGCCTGTTTGATAAAGGGAATTTCTCCTATGCCAATCGAGTAGAGGAAACCTTTGTTTTCAGAAAGGTTCTGGGCAGTGGAAGGTACAGCTCTCCAAAAATGCAGCAGTCGTTGAAGCCTGATGGTTGCCCTGGTAAGTACCGCAATAGGTCCTGTAGGATCTTCTTTTTTTTCTTTTTGGGGGATAAATGTTTCCCTGTCCCATGATCCATGACCTGCATAGGGTTGCAAGTGGAATATCCGGCATTGGGTATTGAAAAGGGTCAGCCATGCCATGATAAATTTTCCAAACAAATCCCTGGTGCCTTTTTGAATTTCCTGTTCTTCCATATCTTTTTCAGCCTTCCAGAAAACCATGACGGCCCATTGCTGAAAGTCTGGACGGATATCAAAAGTGCCATTCTTGCCCGATCCCATCAGCTTGTAAAAAAATATTCTTTTGTTCAAAAACAATGGAACATGGAACAAGGCCATTGACAGGAAAGCAAAGGGGATGAACCGCTTTGGATAACGAGCAGTAAGGAGTATGGAATAGGTTTTCAAGATTAGAACTTATTCTTCCACATCATGCTCTCAATGGGCCTGTTGGGTTGGCCACTGTATTTTGCATTTGACTTCTGGTTGTACTTAACATCGATCTCTCCGTCCACTGGAAAATAAATCAATTGCCCAATAGGCATTCCATGGTAAATTTTTACAGGTTGCTTTACGGAAATTTCGAGTGTCCAGTTTCCGCAAAAACCAACATCACCCTTGCCTGCAGTGGCATGTATGTCAATGCCCAATCTTCCGGTGGATGATTTGCCTTCCAAGAAGGGTACGTGTTCGTGGGTTTCTGTATACTCAAGCGTTACTCCCAGATAGAAGATATGGGGATAGAGAACAAATCCCTCATCAGGGATATCAAAGTATTCTATCTGATTGTGCTCTTTGGCATCAAGGATGTGATTTTTGTAAGTTGCCAGACATTTTCCCAGGTGAACGTCATAGGAATTACTCCCCAGGCAGCCCCTTTCAAATGGACTGATCAGGATGGTTCCCTTTTCCATTTCTTCCAATATCCTTTTGTCTGAAAGTATCATTGATGGATGATTTTAAACTGGTCCCAATTTCGGAATGAAAATCGTGTCTATTGTCGCATTTTTTCAACAATTTTACAACATGCCATTGATTCTCAAGGAAACAAGTGACAAAGCCAGTTTTGCTTGTTGGGAAACCACAGAGGATTTGTTGTTTTTTGAGGATAAACTTCCTTATCGGTCAACGGCTGCCAATCCCCAGAGAAAGATTCAGCAAATGTCAGCAAGAATGGCATTGTTTCAATTGGATCCTGCATTTCCATTTAGCAGTGTACAAATGGAGACCAATAGGAAGCCTGCGCTAAAGGACAGATCTCTTGAATTCTCTCTTACCCATACACGCAAGATGGCCGCTGCCATCCTATCATCCTCTCATAAAGTGGGTATTGATGTCGAAAAAATAGATCCACGTGTTTTGAAAATAGAAAGCAAATTTTTACATCCCTACGAACGCGAGGGATTACCTGCTGATCAGCAGGAGAGGGTTTCGGAACTTACCCTCATGTGGACAATCAAAGAGACGGTATTCAAGTGTTTTGGGAAATCTGCAGTTGATTTCTCCCATGATATCCTGATCAAAAGCATTCTTCATGAGCATGCCCTGGCAAAAATTGATTTTATGCCATTGGATATTGAAAATGCAACAGTTTGTTTCAAAAGAGTAGCCGATCATTGGCTTTCCCATATGTCTTGGGAAAAATAAAAGGCCCCTTTCTAAGGGGCCTTTTCTCATCATTTACTGCGTTTATTTCAAACTGGCCTGTAGTTTTTCATTGAGGGTAACATAATCCGGATTCTTGGCTGCTTTTGCCAATTCCAATGATTTTACAGATGCAGCTTTTGCTTCTGCTTTCTTTCCCAACAAAGAGAGACATCTTGCTTTTTGGTACCAAATAAAGAAGGCGTTTGGAGATTGCTCAACTGCTTTGTCCAGCCAGGTTGCTGCTTGGTTGAGATCCTTGTTATTGTCCATATAATACATGGCCGCATTGTAGTAAGGCTTATTATCCTTGTTCATGAGATTGTCAATCTGCCCCATGATCTTTGATTCAATATCGGTTTTCACAGGGATGCTGACCATGGTGGATTCCCAGATGATCATCATCTCCAGTTCATTGCTTTTTACTTTCTCAAACAGGATCATGAAAGTTTCAATAGGGAAGGGTAATGAAACAGTTGGAACATTCATTCTGAGAACATCCATTTCTTGTTTGTAGGCTGATGGAGAGGTGACATCCAGTTGTTTACTGATGATGATGGTCCATTCTGCAGCACCTGGAATGGAGAGTAGTCCGTATTTGCCAGCAGGAATTTTCTTTCCTCCTATGATCACTTCATCGCTAAATGTCAAGGTGGTGGCGCTGTTGGCTCCTGTACGCCAGACGGCACCATAGGGTACCAAATCACCGAAGATGGTTCTTCCTTTTGCATTCGGTCTTGAATAAGACAGCTCAATCGTTCCGAGTCCAAACTCCTGTTTTACTGTTTGGGCAGTGGAGGGTGCAGGTGTTCTGAGACTTTGGGCTTCAGCTTGGAAGGCAATGACCAAGGTTAATAAGGGGAGAATCAATTTTTTCATACTGCTATTGTTTGATACGAAATTAAGATGTTTTCTTCTTTTGGAAGCCCGGATGATACCTGTTCAGTGTGTCTCTTAAGAAATTTCTGTCCAAATGGGTGTAGATCTCTGTAGTGGTTATGCTTTCATGGCCCAACATTTCCTGTACTGCTCTCAGATCAGCACCTCCCTCAACAAGGTGGGTGGCAAATGAATGCCGGAAGGTGTGTGGGGAGATGTTTTTGGGGATATTGGCTTTGAGGGTAAGGTCTTTTATGATATAAAATACCATGACCCTGGATAACTTTCCACCTCTTCTGTTCAGGAACAGGATGTCTTCACAGCCTTTTTTATGTGGCAAGTGGATCCTTATCTCCTTTAAATAGATCTCGATATGTTTTATGGCATCACTACCAATGGGGATGAGTCTTTCTTTGTCACCCTTTCCAACGACTCTTATAAACCCAATGTCAAGGTATAGATGACTTCTTTTCAGACCTACCACTTCGCTAACCCTCAGTCCGCAGCTGTACAGTGTTTCCAGCAATGCTTTGTTTCTGACACCTTCCGCTGTACTCAGGTCAATCTGACCGATGATGCTTTCTATTTCCTCAAAAGTCAGGGTATCAGGCAATGCTTTCTTTAACTTCGGTGCCGCTAAAAGTTCAGTGGGATCATTTTTGATGATCTCTTCTTGTTGACAATACTTGTAAAATGATTTAATGCCAGAAATTATTCTTGCTTGCGATCGTTCACTCATTCCCAGTTCGTCATTGCCATAAGCCTCTATTGTGTTTTTTGAAAGAGATTTCTCCAGCTGAAGGTATACCAGAAACCCCTTTTTGTATAATTCCCACATGCAGGCTTATTTTTCCTTCGAATCAACTCGAATGCTTTTATGCATTAAATTCGCCACTCAAATTAAACAAATTTTACCCATTATACCATCATGGAACCCATCAATCTAAAAGCCTTTAAAGCCAAGTCAGCTTTGAACAGAAGAAAAATGAAAATATTCCTGACCAAGGTTGAAAACAATCCCCCAAGGGGACTTGACAAGCTGGCCGAGAAAATTGAACCCGAAGTATGGAAAGAAGTTGATTGTCTGACCTGTTCCAATTGTTGTCGTTCCATGACACCTACTTTCACGGATGCCGATGTAAAAAGAATTGCTGCCCATTTTTCCCAAACGCCCGATGAGTTTAGAAAAAAATGGTTGTACAAAGACAGGGGAGGGGATTGGATGAATACCAAAACACCTTGTCAGTTTCTTGATCTCAAAACCAATATGTGTTCCATTTATGAAATCAGACCCGCTGATTGTGCCGGGTTCCCTCATCTCTCCAAGAAAAAAATGACCGACTATATTCATGTTCACAAGCAGAACTTGGAGTATTGTCCTGCCACTTACAAAATGGTTGAAAAGATGCAAGTCTTGCTGAGTCCCAATGCTCAGAAGGGATAGCCAATGGCAAATTGGAAGGTGGGTTTGTTCCAAACATTGTCAACGAACCAACCGCCGCTACTTTTGGCATAAAACCTTTCTATGTTTTGATTCCCCCTGTTATCCGGGCCATATCTTGGATCTTTTACAGGAAATCCAAGATCAAAGCGGAGGAGGAAATAATTGAAATCTACCCTTGCTCCCAATCCACTCGCAACAGCAATGTCTTTGCCCAATTGATTCAGCCTGAAACCTGCATTTTTCAATGTTCCGTCCAGGTCGTTTCTGAACCAGATATTGCCAATATCTGTAAATACGGCACCCCTCATCCAAAATCCGTAAAAAGGAAAGAGGTTGAACCTGAATTCCAGGTTTGCTTCCAGTTGCATATCGGCATACTTGTCATTGAATCTGCCATTGGCAACTGTATCATAAAAAATATTAGAACCGATGCCAAGTTTTCGGATGGACCATCCCCTCATGCTGTTAGGGCCTCCGGCAATATAACTCTTGAAAAACGGTAACGTGACCTGCCCCTTTCTTGAGCCGGTAGGAAGCGCAATCCCTCCGCCGGCAAAAGCCCTGAAGTGCAAACTGCTGTTTTGATGTGTAATGATGTGCTTGAATTCCACATCCATTTTGACAAATCTGTAAAGGTTGGTCAATGCCTTTCCCGGATCCGTCAGGCTGCCCAATAGTGCCCCTGTTGCCAGTCCACTTTCTTCAGCATAAACCTTCAACAAACTTGTTTTTCTACTGTTGTTGGGAGTCAAATTCCGGTTGTACAAGGCGTTCATGCCAATGATCAGGCCATTGTTATAGGTATAAAGCAACAGTGGGAAATCTCGGATGGATTGCAGAAAAAGGCTGTCAGGAGTGAAACGGGTGTACTCAAAATTCAAAGGTCTGAATTGCCAGGTTGTTGCAGGGTTGGGTTTCCATTCATATCCCCAATAGGTGTTGAAGGTATTCAGTTTGAAAAACTGAAATCTGTCAATGTATGATATGTCTGCTGAAACAACTGTTCTTGCCTGCTGAAAATATGATTTTAATTTATCACTAACGGGGGCCACCATTCTTGGAAATGTCAATCGGTTGGTCAGCGAAATTTCACCAGAGAGAATTTTTTTAAAGTTATTGAATTCAATGCCTGTCCTGAGATTGTTCTCCAGTTGAATGGCTTTTTTACCAATGTTTCGGTTTCGGAGCGTGAAATTATTGGCAAGTCCCACTCTGCCTGTACCTACCTGCACCATCTGTGATGTATTGATGATGCTGCTCCCTTCCAAGTCAATGCTAAAAAACTGTCTTTTGGCAGGCTGCATTCTCAATGTGTAGTGGACAAGTTTGTTTATTTCATCTGTCTCGGAGATCATGTTGATGTTCTGCCAGCTACCCAATCGGTTGAAGTTGTTAAGGGTGCGGTTATAGTCATCCCTATTGAAAATACCCCCAGATTTCAGCAAAATATTTTCTCGAATGAACCTTTCATCAAAGCTATTGAGCATAGAATGAATACGGATTCCTGAACTGTCAGCTTCATTGCTTACCATGAGGGTGTCCCCGAATTCAGGTTGAAGATCAGGGTATATGTCGATTTTGCCAATCCGGTAATAATGCAAGTGTGTGCTGTCTCTGCCATCTCTTAAACGAAATTGAATGCTGACAGTAGGTTGCAGACTTTTTAGTGCTGCCTTTCTGAGCTGAACCGCATGGGAAAATACATCCATACCGGCATTCAGCAAGGCAGGGGAAGAAGTATCCACCTCTGCTATGATATCTTCCTTGGTGATTTTATAATATCCATTGTTCTGAAATCTTTCAGTAAGCCGGCTTATCTCAACATCAATGGCACTGTAAGAAAAGGGCGTGTTTTTTTTAAGGGATTCATTTTGGAGCAGATCGGATCCCAAACTTCTTTTCATTTCATCCGAAAAAAGATAAGAAATGCTGTCAATGGTAAAAAGAGGGCCTGGGTAAATTGAAAAAGTGGTAGAAACTCTTTTTTGACCTTTTTTGATCTTTGATAAACTGTCTACTTTTATCGAGTTTTTCCGATATCCCATGCTTGACATGAAGTTGTTCATGTTAGAAGCAGACTGTTTCACAGCAAAATCATTGTACATACTGGGATTGTCCATGACTTGAACTGGAATGATCCAAGGGAAAGAGGGCCAAGGGATTCTGGAGGCCACCCTGATTTGAACACTGTCTTCTATCTGGGATAACAAACCATCCTTCAGTTTGGCCTTTTCTTGTTTGCTTAGTTTGCCTTCGAATTTTATGTTATTTTCGAAATGAAAGGGATGGTCCTTTGGGAACTTCGCTTTTGAACAATAGCAGGATTAAATGATGTTGATATGATTACCAAAACTGAAGTCAAATATATTCAAAGTTTAGCCCATAAAAAATTCAGGGAAGAAGAGGATACGCTGGTAGCCGAGGGCGTAAAGATGGTGGATGAATTGTTATCGGATTTTCCGGATCAGGTAAAAAAAATATATGCTACGGCTGAATGGCTCAAGTATGGACGTAAAATACCAAAAGGTATTTCTTGTATTGAAGTGGAACAGTATGAGTTGGATAAATTAACTTTTTTAAAACAGTCCAATCAGGTATTGGCTCTTGTTCACCTGCCAGCCTTAAAAATTCCCTCTCCAATGGGGGTTTTGTTGATACTGGATCAAATTCAGGATCCTGGTAATTTGGGTACTCTCATCAGAACCTGTGATTGGTTTGGTATATCGGGCATTGTTTGTTCACCCGATACAGCTGATGCATTTTCCCCTAAAGTGGTGCAATCTACAATGGGAAGCATCTTCAGAATTCCAGTGCTGTACACAGATTTAGTCCCGTATCTGGAAAAAATGAAGGATATGCCTGTTTTTGGAGCAACGCTTGATGGTGACTCCATGGAAAACATTCCATTTTCAAAGCCATGTTGCCTGGTCATAGGAAATGAGTCCAAAGGGATTTCATCACCGGTATTAGCAGCTGTTTCCCAAACGGTCTCTATTCCAAGAAGGGGAGGGGCAGAATCCCTGAATGCAGCCGTTGCAGCAGCAATTCTGCTTTCCAAAATCACAAGCTGAATCATTTGAAAACCAAGGCACGGGCTGGGTTTATTTTTCGACTCATTACCGAGGGGATCAACAGCATAAAGGCAGAAATCAGCAGCGTACCTATGGCAATGATCAGTACCTCCGAAAAGTAAATGCTGACGGGTGCTGCATTGACATAATACACCTCTTCATTCAGCTTAATGAACTGTCCATATTTTTGAAGCAGGCAGAGGGTTGTTCCCAAGATTGACCCTATGAAGATGCCCGAAAGGGATATCCAGGATCCATATATGATAAAAATACGCTGTATCATGTTATCCTTTGCCCCCAGTGATTTCAGCAGGGCTATCATTGGGGTTCTTTCAATCAATAATATGATCAGGCATGTGATCAGGTTGATGATGGCAACAATCGTCATTAATGTGATCAATACGTATTTGTTGGTGTTTTGAAGTCCAAGCCAATCAAATATTTCTGGGGACAACTCTTTCAATGTCAAGGCATTCCATCCAGCTGGGAGCAATGAATAGATTTCTTCAACAACTTCATTCATCAATGCAGGCCTCTTCAGCTCAATTTCATATCCACCAATCTCATTATCAGCCCATCCGTTCATTTTTTGAATGAGCGTAAGATCACCCAATGCAAAAACTTTGTCATAAACATCTACCCCGGTTCTAAAAATCCCACTCACTTTGATTTTTCTTGTTCGGGGAGGAGAACCATCGTTTTGGACGAAATACACGAGTATGCTTCTTCCTGTATCCAGGTTCAGCTGTTTTGCAGTGTAGGCTGATATTGCAATTGACTGTGAAAAACTGTCTGTTGAGAGAGGCCATTTGCCTTTGACCAGAAAACGATCCATTTTTTCATACGGATAGTTACGATCAACTCCCTTCAAGAGAATGCCTTCGATCGTTCCATTCGCATTCAAAATGGCAGATCTTGTTGCGAAGGGAGATACAGACTTTACGGAGGGTCTGGATAAAATGGCCTTTCGAATGGAATCAGAACCATTTATCGGTAATTCCTCTGCCATTGTAGCCCTGATGGGTTCATAGTGCATCACCCGTATATGCCCCCCAAAACCAAATACCTTATTGGCCACAACCTCCTGAAAGCCATTGATGAAGGAGATGGCAACGATCATGGCTGCTACGCTTACGGTGGTAGCAACAATGGAGATGCGCAGGATAAAACGTGAAAATGATTTTTTTTTCGCTTTTGCGATCCTAAGGGCTATGAAAAATGGAAGATTCAATGGAGTGGCTTGAGTGCTAAAATACAAAGCATTTATTGATTATTTTCGTACCAGAAGCTTTCTACATGAAGTTAGTTTTGTTTCTTTTTGCAGCGAATTTGTTTTTTGTGGAAAAGTTGATTTCCCAGCGTTTGCCCGATGAAGTTTACCAGGATAATATCAAAACCATCAAATTCAGCAGATTCGGTGAGCCATTGACCTACCCGGTCATCAGTCTAAACGGCCCTGAACAGTTGGAGCTAAATTTTGATGACATGGCAGGGGGTGTCAAAAATTATTTCTATAGTTTCGTTTTATGCAATGCAGATTGGACGCCTGCCCAGATGAGCACATTTGACTACGTCAAAGGGTTCACCCAGGTTAGAATTTCAACCTACAGAAATTCTTCGGTATCATTTACCCGCTATACCCATTACCAAGCAATTTTGCCAGATAAGAATGCTGTACCAACAAAATCCGGAAATTACCTGTTGAAAGTGTATCTCAATGGAGATACTTCCCGATTGGCTTTTACCAAAAGGTTTTTGGTAGTTGAACCCAGGATTAACCTTGGGGCTGCTGTCTTGCATCCATTTGGACAACAATATTTTCAGACTCACCATCGCTTGCAAATACAATTGGATACCAAAAACTTTGATGTCAGGTATCCTCAGCAGCAGATCAAGATCATTGCTCTTCAGAATTTTCGATGGGACAATCCTTTGACACTTTCACACCCCACTTTTCAGCGACAGGATCTGTTGCAATACAGCAATGAAAATGAAATGGTGATGCCTGCAGGCAAGGAATTCCGATGGCTCAATCTCAGGAGTTTCAGGTTGCTGGGAGATAGGATAAGGAGACAGGAAAATACAGACAGTAGTTTCAGCCTTTTTGTCAAAGAAGATCTACCCAGATTGCCCAAACAATATTTTTTTTACAGGGATGCCAACGGGCTGTTTATCAATGAAACGGTTGAAAAGATCAATCCCTATTGGAACGCTGATTATGCAAAGGTGAAATTCACCTTCGTCCCACCCTCCAACCAGGCTTACCGGGGAAGTGACCTCGTGATCATGGGGGAGCTGACAAATTATGCGAAGGATAAAGGCGCCCAAATGCAATTCAATCCTGAAAAAGGTGTTTATGAAACTACTTTGTTGTTGAAACAGGGCTATTACGACTATCAATATTCCCTTAGACAGTTCGTCAATGGTAAATATGTATACCAATCGACCGACACGGAGCAAAATGCCTGGGAAACGGAAAATGCCTACATGATCCTTGTTTATTTTCGGGCATTGGGTGGCAGACACGATGAACTCATCGCCATCAGACAATTCAACAGTCAATTCAACAAAGATCTTCGTTGATTTTTTTTATATTTGCAGCGGCAGGTCTTGCACGACCAGCTCCTGCTGAACTCCCCCAGGACCGGAAGGTAGCAAGGGTAGGCGGTTGAGCGGTGCGATGTAAGCAACCTGCCATTTTTTTTGTGCATAACTCTGGTATTTCTCTTTGATGATTTGATTACCTTGCAGGTCAAATCGATCACCATGAAATTTTTTATTGATACAGCCAATTTGAGTCATATCAAGGAAGCTGCCGACCTCGGAATCCTCGATGGCGTAACCACCAATCCCTCTCTTATGGCCAAAGAGGGAATCAAGGGAAATGACAATATTCTGCGTCACTATGCAGAGATATGCTCAATTGTAGATGGTGACGTGAGTGCTGAAGTGCTTTCCACGGATTTTGACAGCATGGTCGCAGAAGGAAAGACTTTGGCAGCCATTCATCCCAATATTGTGGTGAAAGTTCCCATGATCAAGGATGGAATCAAAGCGATCAAATGGTTTGCAGACAATGGTATCAGGACCAATTGCACATTGGTGTTTTCAGCAGGTCAAGCAATATTGGCGGCTAAAGCCGGTGCATCCTATGTCTCTCCTTTCATTGGAAGGATTGACGATAGCAACTGGGACGGAATCGAGTTGATTGCCCAGATCGCTCATATATACAATGTACAGGGATTTGAAACAGAAATATTGGCTGCTTCTATTCGCAACCCATTGCACATTGTTCGTTCCGCTGAAGCTGGCGCCCATGTATGCACTTGTCCTCTTGCGTCTATTCTCGGAATGCTAAAGCATCCCCTCACTGACCTGGGATTGGCTCAGTTCCTGGAAGACGCCAAGAAGATGTAATTGATTTAGAGGTTCCACCAATAATTGAACTTCAATACCAGTGCCCTGTTTTTTACGTTGAAGGGAGCAGGGAAGTAATTGTCTGTATAAACGATGAAGAGATCGGATGCAGGTTTATACCTCCATTGAAATCTCGTATTCACATTGATATTCTTCTGTTGGTTGTTGTATTGCAAAAATGTAGTGAAGAAGAGCGTATTGGTAAATGTAACATCGATCCTGGGTCCCACCAACCAGAAAGTGGTTTTGTTCCAGGGAGCGATCATGGAGATGTGGTTATAACTCGCACTTATGGCGGCACTTACATAAGGTTGAAAACGATAACCCAGGTCAGCACTTAAAAAAGTTCTGTTGCCATTCTGGTAGTATCCTCCAAAACGGGTTGAAAATCCATACGTCAAAAGTTGTTGGGGCTTGGATACATATTGTGTACCGATTGCATTCCATTGGTGTTTGCTTCCTTTGGGAAGATTTCCTTTTTTGATATTGGTAGGGTCAAAGTCTTGCAGCAGCTCAACATAATCATTGGAAACCCATTGGGTGAAAACAGATTGATCCCTTAAAGCAAGGTTATAGGCCAGGTAAGTGGTGTTTTCTGTAAAACTAAACTGGCTGTTGAAGAAATTAAAGGATTCCAGTTTGATGGAATGACTGGCGATCTTTGGGTTTTTGACAAAGAAGAATCTGGTTATCCCGGGGGATAGCCTGAAATAATCTTTTCTGGGAACATAGCCCACATCTGCCATGAATTGTCGACCCACGTATTCCTGTTGCCAGGTTATCAACCAGTACTTGCTGCTGTATTGGATATTGGCTGCATGAACCCAATCTTCCTTGCTGATGTTTTTGGAAAATGACTTTAGGAAAGTCGCCTTGCCCGTCCAATGATTGTTGGATGATGCAAGGTTATATTCAAGTCCAATATTTCTATTGAACGGATTGGTAAAATAGGAAGGATCTTTCTCATCAGGCTTTAAGATCTGATCTCGGTTGACAAACAGGAAACTGATATTACTCCTGGCAAAAACCTTTCTTTGCAAGGCAAATACTGTATAGTTCTGAGAAGCGGTTAATTTGGTTTGATCTCTTTCAGTCTGCATGTTCATGAAACCCAGGCGCCAGTCCTTGTTCAGTTTCCCACTCAACCTTGCACCAAATTGAATGGGTGCATTGAGGCCTATCCTTCGGGAAAAGAAAGGCCTTATGGTGGAATATCCAAAGTTGTTGAACTGGTCTCCATTCTCAATGAAGAACTGTCTCCTTTCTGGAAAGAACAATTCAAATCGGTCAAGATTGGTAACTTGTCGGTCCACCTCTACCTGAGAGAAATCGGGATTGAGGGTAAGGTCCAGGTTCAAGGATGAGGTTACCGCAACTTTTGCATCTATTCCTACTTTGTTTCGAAAGTCCGTTTTTGTTCCGGCTTCAAAGTTTTTGCTTCCACCCGCCAGTACAAAAGGGATAACCGAAATGTTCGTGCCTGCTTCAGGTGGAGGTTGATCCCAGATCAATTGACCTGTATAAGCCAGCGAAGCTGTAGGAAATTGTCGGGGAACTGGAGCCCAGCTGGATTTTTCTGCTTTTGTGATATCCAGCCTGCTGAATTGTATACCCCAGGTGGTGATCCCGTTTTTATATCTTATGGTCTTGAAAGGTATGGCTGCTTCCCAGACCCACTTGTCTTCATAGGATTTTACTGCAGAAGTCCATTTGTTGTCCCAGTTCAGGTCTGCCTTGCCACCATCTACCAAAAGTCCGTCCCATTGGGCACCGGCAGCATTGGAGCCAAAGGTAAATCCATTGGTTTGGTCGTTAAAGGGGTCCATGAACAGGAGAAAGTTGTCATTCTTGCCAAAGTTGAAATCCCTCTTGAGTGATTCCACCATGTATTGCTGCCCTTTTTCGATATAGTTGATGGTAACAATGTATAGATTTTGGGCATCATACGCCATCTTTACTTCGGTCCTGACCTTGGCCTTGCTCGTATCCATCGGCAGTACCATGTGAAAATCACTGGCTGTTTGACAATCGTTCCAGGCCAGATCAAGGCTTCCGTCAATTTGAATCTGTCCTGTTGCCTTTTTGATATAGTACTGGTAAGACGTATTCTTTCTTTGTGCCATTACAGGCATACAAAGGGCCAGTAGTAAAAGCAATGCAAGGGTTCTAGAATATTTCAATACAGAGGGTTGATGCCATTTATGCCACAGCTTGCTTTACCAGATCAGCTGCTTCGCTGAGGAGGATGGCGCTCTGGACTTTTAGTCCGCTTTCATCTATCAGCTTTTTGGCTTCAACGGCATTTGTTCCTTGAAGACGTACAATAATGGGAATGTTGATATTCCCGAGATTTTTGTACGCTTCAATAACACCTGATGCCACCCTGTCGCAACGGACAATTCCACCAAAGATGTTGATGAGAATGGCCTTCACATTGGGGTCCTGCATGATGATCTTGAATCCGGCTTCAACAGTTTGTGCATTGGCAGTTCCTCCCACATCCAGGAAGTTGGCAGGTTCACCACCGCTTAACTTGATCATGTCCATGGTTGCCATGGCCAGTCCCGCACCATTTACCATACAACCCACATTGCCATCCAATTTTACAAAATTGAGGTTGTATTTGCCGGCTTCCACTTCAGTTGGATCTTCCTCTGTGAGATCACGCATGGCCGCGAGGTCTGGGTGTCTGCCCAGGGAATTTTCATCGATGCCCATTTTACAATCAACTGCGATGATCTTGTCATCAGCAGCCTTGAACAATGGATTGATCTCCAACATGGAACAGTCCAATCCTACATATGCATTGTAAAGGTTGGTAACAAACTTGACCATGTTTTTAAATGCGTCTCCACTCAGGCCTAAATTGAAAGCAATTTTTCTGGCCTGGAAGGGAAGGAGTCCACCTGAAGGATGAACCGCTTCTTTGAATATTTTCTCTGGTGTATCATGTGCCACATCTTCTATGTTCATGCCCCCTTCAGTACTGTACATGATTACATTTCGTCCGGATGCCCTGTCTAATAGAATAGAGAGATAAAATTCTTTCCTTTCAGAGGGGCCATCATAGTACATGTCTTGTGCAACCAGAATCTTGCTTACCAATTTTCCAGAGGGGCCGGTTTGGATGGTCACCAGGGTACCACCCAGTATTTTTTCGGCAAACTCCTTGATGTCTTCCAAGCTCTTGCCCACTTTCACACCATTGATGCCTGTTTCTTTCACCTGTCCCTTTCCACGGCCACCGGCATGGATCTGTGCCTTGACAACAGCAAATTTGCTTCCGCTTTTTTCTTTGATCTGTTCATAGGCGGCAGCAGCCTCATCGACAGTGCTGCAAGCGATTCCTTCTTGTACCGGTACATTGTATTTTTTCAGCAGGTCTTTGGCTTGATATTCGTGGAGGTTCATCTTGAAAAATATTTGTGCAAATATAGTACAGGCGGCTCAATTAGGGAATGTGGAAAATAAAAAAGGCGACCTAAAAGTCGCCTTTTTTTGAAGTCAAGTCAAAGGAGTTATTTTCCTTGGTTTTCAGGCCTTAGGCTGCGTACGGTTTTACCGGCTTGCCACATCTCACTTTCCCTGAGTTCCTTGAGTTCTACTTCCAATTTCTCACGATAATCAGGCTGAGAGTTGCTGTCGATGCTGCGTTGGCTTTCTTTGCCTGCTGCAACTGAATCATACAGTTCATTGAAAACAGGAGCCGTTGCATCCCTGAACTTTTTCCACCAGTCAAGGGCACCCCGCTGCGCTGTAGTAGAACAGTTGGCATACATCCAATCCATTCCATTTTCTGCCACCAAAGGCATCAATGATTGTGTCAATTCTTCAACCGTTTCATTGAAGGCTTCGGAAGGGGAGTGTCCTCTGTCTCTCAATACCTGGTATTGAGCGGCAAAGATACCTTGGATGGCTCCCATCAGTGTTCCTCTTTCACCCGTCAGATCACTAAATACTTCTTTTTTGAAATCTGTTTCAAACAGGTATCCGCTTCCAATGGCAATACCCAGTGCAACGACTCTTTCATAAGCCCTTCCTGTTGCATCCTGGAATATGGCATAGCTGGAATTCAATCCTCTTCCCTGAAGGAACATTCTTCTCAAAGAAGTACCTGATCCTTTGGGGGCCACCAAGAAAACATCAACATCGGCAGGAGGAATGATGCCTGTTTGGTGGTTATAGGTTATTGCTATTTGTGCTGCATCTGAAAGCAGGTAGCAAATGATGGTTCCCTTTTCCAGTGCTTCTTCAATCTCAAAAAGGCTCTCTCCGGGTACAAATCCATCGGAAACAGCCTTGTCCCATGATTTTGAATTTTTTCTTTGTCCCACAATCACATTCACACCATTTTCTTTTTGGTTGAGCGCCTGACCAGGACCTTGAACACCATAACCGATCACGGCTACGACTTCATTTTTCAATACTTCCTGTGCTTTTGCCAGTGGAAATTCTTCTCTTGTCACCACATTTTCTTCTACACCGCCGAAATTTAATTTTGCCATAGTTGTTTTGTTTTGTTGGTTTTGTATATCAAAAAAATTAGAAATTGTCAACTTCGAAAGGGTCTGCTTCTGTCTTGATCGAAGGGATTGGAGTATCAGGAGCCCCTTTTTCAAATTCAATGAGTTTTTCATGAAACCCTTTGCTGTCTTTGATGATGGCCACCCTGGCACTTCTTACAAACTCGATCAGGCCGTAGGGTTGCAATACTTCGATCAATCGGTTGGTCTCTTCTCTTTGTCCGGTTGTTTCAAAAATGGTATAGTCTGATCTGATGGCCACCACACGGGCTCCAAATTCTCTTAAAAGCCTTTCCACCTTGACTTTCTCTGCAATGATGTCTGTTGGCACTTTGTACAAAGCCATTTCCTGCCAAACAATGTCTTCGTTGGTATGAAAGTACGCTTTCAGTACATCCACTTGCTTCTCTATCTGGCGGACTACCTTTCTAACGGCATCTTCTGTTTCGATGATGACAATATTGAAACGGTGGATACCTTCAATTTCAGAAGGAGATGTGTTTAAGCTCTCGATGTTGATCTTCCTTCTGGAAAAGATGATGGCAATTCTGTTCAACAGGCCTACCTGATTTTCTGTATAGATGGTGAGGTTGTATTCTTGTTTCATGATATATTATTTTAAACGAATCTCCCCAACTCCACACCCTTGTGGTACCATGGGGAATACATTGTTCTCTTTGCCTACCAT
>RFVQ01000070.1 GCA_009922495.1 Chitinophagia bacterium | reverse complement strand
TTGTGGAACAACCACCAGAACTACGAGAAGAACGTATACGTGCTGCCCAAGCACCTGGATGAGAAAGTGGCAAGGTTGCACCTCTCCAAAATTGGTGTACAGCTAGACGAACTCAGTGCTGAACAGGCTGAATACCTCGGTATCCCACAACACGGACCTTTCAAAGCTGAACATTACAGATATTAATGACCCGACTCTCTGTCAACATCAACAAGATCGCAACCCTGCGGAACAGTCGCGGTGGCAACAACCCCGACCTGATCAAGGTTGCACTCGATGCTGAAAGATTTGGAGCAGAAGGCATAACAGTTCATCCCAGACCCGACGAAAGGCATATAAGATATGCTGATGTAAGGCAATTGAAGAAGGTGCTGACCACCGAATTCAATATTGAAGGCAATTGCAAAGAAGCAAAATTTGTCGATCTGGTGCTGGAAGTAAAACCTGATCAGGTGACACTGGTTCCGGATGCTGAAGGACAGCTCACTTCTGATCATGGATGGGATACCCTAACCCACCAGCATTATCTGCAAGAGATGATCGCACTGTTCAAATCACATGGGATCAGAACAAGCATTTTCTGCGATCCCGATCCCAAAATGATTGTTGGTGCTGCTGAAACAGGTACCGACAGAATTGAGTTGTATACAGAGGCCTATGCGAGCCACTTTGCCGCAGACCGATTGGCAGCAGTAAAACCTTATGTGGAAGCGGCTAAGGTTGCGACAGAACTGGGGCTGGAAATGAATGCGGGGCATGATCTAGACCTGCACAACCTGGCTTTTCTGATAAAAAGCATACCTGCCATAAAAGAAGTAAGCATCGGTCATGCATTGATTGCAGATGCCTTATATTTAGGATTGGAAAATACGATCCAATTGTACAGAAGACAGCTTTCCGTTCACTGAACAAGGATCATTCATTAAATGTTATAAAAGAAAAAACCATGAAGCAAATTCTCAACACTGCAGCCATCGTTCTGCTGACTATTTTCAGCCTCTCCACTTTTGCACAGAACAGCAAGCCCAGTCCTGCTATGACAGCAACCGGCAAGGCTGGTGGTGCCAACATCACCATCAACTATGGTGCGCCTTCTGTGAAGGGCAGAAAGATCTGGGGAGAGCTCGTTCCATATGGCAAAGTATGGAGAACCGGTGCCAATGATGCCACTACTTTTGAAATAGATGCAGACGTGAAGATCGAAGGTCAGACACTTGCCAAAGGCAAGTATGCCCTCTTCACCATACCCGAAGAAAAAGAATGGACCATCATCTTCAACAAGAATCCAAAACAATGGGGTGCTTACAGCTACAAGCAGGAAGAAGATGTATTGAGGGTGAAAGTGAAACCCAGTGCATCCTCATCAGCACAAGAAGTATTGAAGTATGAAGTTTCTGGCAACAAGGTTACCATCCTTTGGGAAAACCTATCCGTTTCATTCAATGTGAAATAAGCAAATGATCTTTTCATAAAAAATGCCTCCTTCAAGGAGGCATTTTTTATTTGGATGCAGCAAGCAACCAATCCAGAAAAACGGGCATAACCCTTGACCAGGTTTTGATGTCATGGGATCCGTCAGGCAATTCCTCGTAGCGAATTTCTTTCCCGTCTTCAAATCCCAATTTTTTCAGCTCAATGATGATCCCCAATGTATCATCGATGGAATCAATGATACCATTTTTGTTTCGATCGGCTTTCTCATCCAATTGACCGGTTTGCAGGAAAAACCGCTGACCTGCTGTGAACCGTTTGGTTCTCAGCTTGGCATGCATGATCCTATCCCTTTCTTCCACATAACCCTCCTCCAAAGCTTTTGATCTCCACCAGAAGGATCCGCTAAAGACCCCACAGGCATTGAATATTGCCGGATATTCCATCGCCATGTCAAATGCCATCAATCCTCCCAAGGAAAATCCACAACAAGCCTTTCTTTGAAATTGATCGATCCCTGAACGCTGGTGAACAACCGGCATCAATTCTTCCAGCATGAAACGGGCATAGTCTCCAGCCTTTGAACCTCTTCCCATATAGTCCGGCAGACCAATCACACCATACTCCTGTTTTCTGTCTTCCCCGGCGTGAATACCCACCGCTACCAGTGACTTCCCGGGATACACCATCTTTTGAAGCATGTCTTCAAAATTCATGGTCACAAGATCTTGTCCGTCATTGATCAACAGCAATGATGCGCTCTTAGGATCCCCAAGGGAATTTGTATACACATCTGCCCTTACAGTGCGCTTTAGAAAAACGGAATCTATGAATACAGGAACAGGCTTCAGCATCTTCTCCATCACTTGGTGAGGGAGGCAAATTAAACATTTTAGAGGAATGCCAAAACCTCTTCAAAAGCGGATTTTCTGTAAATTGAAGGACAATCAAAAAAGATGACAAAAAAAATAGGCATACTGCATGGCAAGGAAAGATCTTTCCCGGAAGCTTTTGTAAACCGGGTCAATGCGAAAAAGATCAAAGGAATTACGGCCGAACCCGTCATGATCGACAAAGTCATGCAGGGAGAAAGCTCAGGATATGCAGTTATCATAGACAGGATCTCTCAGGATGTTCCTTTTTACAGGGCTTTCCTGAAAAATGCAGCCATCAGCGGAACGGCTGTGATCAACAATCCTTTCTGGTGGAGTGCCGATGAAAAATTTTTCAACAATGCCCTGGCCACGAAGATTGGGGTTCCCGTACCCAAGACAGTAATCCTGCCCTCAAGAGAATTGCCAGATGATACTGCTGGAGAATCCTTTTCCAACCTGGCTTATCCGCTTGATTGGAAAGGCATCTTTGCATATGTTGGATTTCCCGCCTACATGAAACCCTTTGCAGGAGGGGGATGGAAAAATGTATACCGTCTTGACAGCATGGAAGACTTTTTTGAGAAGCATGCAGAAACAGGACAGTTGGTCATGCTGCTGCAGGAAGAGATCATCTTTGAAGAATACTATCGCTGTTATTGTATCGGCGGGAAGCATGTCCGCATCATGCCCTACGAACCCCGAAACCCTCATCACCTGCGCTATGTGGCAACCCATCGCCCCTCAAAGGAATTGCTGAAGACCATGGAGGAGATTGTTCTGAAAATCAACAACTACCTCGGCTATGATTTCAATACAGTTGAACTGGCCGTGAGAGATGGCATACCCTATGCCATTGATTTTTGCAACCCGGCACCGGATGCCGACCTGAAAAGTGTAGGAGAAGAAAATTTTGAATGGGTTGTTGAAACTGCTGCCAACTTTGCCATTGAAAAAGCTGGAGAACAAAAAGACGGAAGAGATAACCTGACCTGGGGAGAATACATCAAAAGAAGCACAACCGGCAAACCATTGATTCCATAAAACACCACCATGATCAATTATAAAATCTTTACGGTAGGCATCGAAGAAGAATACATGGTCATCGATCCCAAGACCAAAGAGCTTGTCAGCCATGAACAGAAGATTGTGGCAGAGGGACAAAAGATCATCAGTGAAAAAGTCAAGGCTGAAATGCACCAGGCGGTAGTGGAAGTGGGAACGGATATCTGCAGTGACATAGAAGAAGCCCGTCATGATATTGCCAACCTCCGGAAAACCATACACGACATTGCCGGATCTCTTGGATTCAGTGTGGGTGCAGCAGGAACGCATCCCTTCAGCACATGGCGACAACAACTGATCACAGACCATGTCCGTTACCAGGAGATCGTCAATGAGATGCAGGATGCCGCAAGATCCAACTTGATCTTTGGCTTGCATGTCCATGTTGGCATGCCCTCCAAAGAAATGGCCATCCACATTGCCAACTCGGCCAGGTATTTTCTGCCCCATGTTTTTGCACTGAGTACCAACTCTCCCTTTTGGGAAGGAAGGAATACGGGATTTAAATCTTATCGCACCAAGGTTTTTGACAAGTTCCCTAGAACAGGAATACCGGATTATTTTGACAGTTACAGTGCCTATGAGAACTATGTCAATCTGTTGATCAAAACCAATTGTATCGACAATGCCAAGAAGATATGGTGGGACCTGAGGGTTCATCCTTTTTACGGAACTGTAGAGTTCAGGGTATGCGATGTTCCGCTGACCGTGGACGAAAGCATCGCCTATGCAGCACTCTTTCAATGCATTTGTGCCAAATTATTCAAACTCAGAGCAGCCAATCTCAATTTCATGATCTACCCAAGGGCCTTGGTCAATGAAAACAAATGGAGGGCATCCCGGTATGGCATTGATGACAAACTGATCGACTTTGGAAAAGAACAGGAAGTAAATACCAGGGCCCTGATCCTTGAATTGCTTGATTTCATTGATGATGTTGCCGATGAACTGGGATGCAGAGATGCACTGAAAATTGTCAACAAGATCCTGGAAAAGGGAACCGGTGCTGACCGGCAACTCGCCCATTATGAACAAAACAAGAACCTGGTGAGTGTTGCAGGATATATTGAATCCAAATTTCTTGGATCGCTTTGATGTAACTTTGCATTTCCATGACACCCATTCGTATTGCCATACTGGATCTTTATGAAGGCCATGCCAATGAAGGCATGCGTTGCATATTGGACATCCTTCAGCAAATAAAAGACACCAATCAAAACCCCATTGATTGGAAAATTTTTGATGTCCGACAAAAACTTGAATTACCCGATACAAGTTATGATCTCTATATATCGTCAGGAGGACCAGGAAGTCCTACTGAAAGTGAAGGCACTGCATGGGATAATCTTTATTTTGAATGGATGCATTCCATCATTGAGTGGAACCTAAATGCTATCCATATCAAAAAAAAGTTTGTCTTCTTTATCTGTCACTCCTATCAGCTGGCTTGTCGCTATTTCAACATTGGACAAGTCACCAAACGAAGATCTACGGCTTTTGGCGTTTTCCCCATCCACATGATGAAAGATGCAGCAGCAGAACCTGTGTTCGCAGGCTTACAGGATCCTTTTTATGGAGTTGACAGCAGGGACTATCAAGTCATCCAACCCAATCTTGAAGTGATTGAAGCGATGGGAGCGCAAATGCTCTGCCTGGAAAAGGAAAGGCCCCATGTTGAACTGGAAAGAGCCATCATGGCCATCCGTTTCAATCCTTATATGATTGGCACACAATTTCATCCTGAAGCAGACCCCGAGGGAATGAGTCGATATTTGCTCAGAGATGAGAAAAAAGAAATTGTTGTTCAACAACATGGTGCAGAAAAATGGTCCTCGATGATTGAGCAACTGAATGACCCTGAAAAAATCAAGATGACTTACAACCATATCTTACCCAATTTCATTCAGCAATCGATCGCATCCCTCCAGCAACCCTATAGTCTTTCATAAACAGATCATGGTTACCGGCATTCGCAATCAATTCAATGCATCGTTCACAGCGGATAAATATGCCGCTTTTCTGGATGACCTCAACCATCGATTTCCCGGAGCCATTGATTTTCGTGTAGCAGAAACGCCCGTCTTCATTGAAAAGGAGCTTGGCAGACAAATGATCGACACTTGCGAACACATCATTGATTTTATCAAAACTGCTGGGTTTCTATCGCTCACAGACAGGGCCATTCCGAAGCAGGAATACATGCGGAACCAGAACGATCATTCTCACTTCATCGCTTTTGATTTTGGGATCTGCGAAGATGAAAATGGTGGACACTACCCTGCCCTGATCGAAATGCAGGGATTCCCTACCCTATTTGGTTTTCAAGCTTACTATCCTGCTGTACTCGAAAAACATTTTGAGATACCAAAAGGATACGCCACCTTCTTCAACGGCATCCACCAAGCATCGTACGTTGAACTTCTCAAGGAAGTTATCATCGGCAACAACAAAACAGAAGAAGTCATACTCTTGGAAATAAAACCCCATCAGCAGAAAACCAGGATTGACTTTTATTGCACCAAGGAACTCCTTGGCATCAACATTGTTTGCATCACGGAACTGATCAAAGAAGGAAGGAATCTCTATTACCTGAACAATGGGACAAAAACAAGGATCAGCAGAATTTACAACCGGGTCATTGCAGACGAGTTGAATGCGATCAAAGATCAACTGGGAGATATCATTGAATTCACCGATGACCTTGCTGTGGAATGGATTCCCCATCCACACTGGTTTTACCGCATCTCTAAATTCACACTACCCTATCTCCATCACCCCTGTATTCCGGAGACCCAGTTTTTGCACGAGTTGAAAACCCTTCCATCAGATCTTGAAAATTATGTCCTGAAGCCGCTCTTTTCTTTTGCAGGGCAAGGAGTTGTAATTGATTTAACAAAAGAAGATCTTGAAAGGATCCAAGATCCTGAAAACTGGATCCTTCAAAGAAAAGTGAAATATGCTGATTGTATTCAAACCCCGGATGATCCTGCCAAAGTAGAGATCAGGCTCATGTATGTATGGAAAGATGGAGATGATAGACCCACCTTGGTCACCAACCTGGCCAGGTTGAGCAAAGGGAAGATGATCGGGGTTCGATACAACAAAGACAAAGAATGGGTAGGCGGATCGGTAGCCTATTTTGAACAATAAAAAAATACAGTATGCCACAACTAGATCAAATCAAAGGAAAAGAACTGACCAAAGGGATCCTGGGGAAATACCTGCATGGAACCAACATGACAGCCGGATGGGTTACCATCAAGGCAGGGAGTGATCTCGCTGTTCACCAACATCCCCATGAGCAAATCACGATCGTGCTGGAAGGAAAGCTGGAGATGAAGATCGGCGATGAAACCTACCTAATGGAACCGGGTTTCATGCAGGTAATCCCCTCCAATACCCCCCATGGTGCAATAGCGCATACCGATTGTGTATTGATCGATGTATTCAACCCCATCAGGGAAGAATACCGATAATCCAATATCCTATTCACTGTTTTTGATGATGCCCAGGATCTTGTAGGCATTGTTCAACACGATTGTTCCCGGTGCTATGCCATCCAATCCCTCAAGGATTTCCGTTTTACCTTCCTTGGCAATGCCTGTTTTGACGGACACCATCTTTACTTCAGTGGGACTGATCTTGACAAAAATGAATTCCTGGCTGCCAGAACGGACAACGGCCTCATCGGGCAAAACCTTGGCCTCCGTATTTTGAATGGTGATATCGGCTTCTACAAACATTCCCGGCAAAAGGTTTCGGGGATGTTGCTTGAAATGACAATGGGCTGTTGCTGTTCTGTCGTCATCTACATCCTGGTTCACAAGAATCACTTCTGCCGGATATGCGTCAGCACGTTGGTTGTGAAAATGGATGTTCACCTTATCTCCTTTCTTCACATAAGGAAGATCCTTTTCAAAAATGGTCAAAGCTGCATGGATGTCTTCAGGATCAATCAGTTCAAACATGGTCTCGGTTGGCTGAACATATTTTCCAGTGTTGACATGCACCTTGGAAACATATCCATTGATGGTGGAACGAAGCAGTACCTGACCAGTCAATGATCCTTCTGTCAGGCTCGCGGGATCCATTCCGATCAGTTTCAACTTTTCCGACAATGCCTTTACAGTAACCTGCTGTAGTTTGAATTCAGCCTCTGCCTGTTGAAGCAACCTGAGGGTTCCTGCTTTTGCATCTGCCAATGATTTTTGACGATCCAGCTCAAGTCTTGACAATTCCAACTTTGATTTGGCTGTCAACAGGTCTTGCTGCAACTGAACGATCCCCTGATCTTCCATGATAGCAATCACCTCTCCCTTGGACACTTTCATACCGGGTATCAGCTTTGTTTGCTTCAAATAACCTCCCAATGGAAAATTGACTGAAATCAGGTTTTGCGGGGGCAGATCTACCTTGCCTTGAACCCTGATGGTTGAACCCATGGCTGCAGTAGAGGCATCCCCATATTGCAGTGAAAGGGCTGCCAGCTGATCAGTCGTCAGTTGGATGATATCGGCTTGCACAGGATCTTGTTCGGGAGCATCTGCTTTTTGGGCTGATTGACACCCTACCAGGAACAAGGTTATGAGTATGGAATATAAAATCTTGCTTTTCATTTTATTGATTTTTTTCTGTCAAATATTGATAGTCGGCAATAGACAACTGCAGGTTAAAAATAGCCTCCGCATGTGCAGTATAGGCCTGCAGCTGTTGCGTCAGGAAGAGCATCCTGTCGGCATAAGAAATATCCCCACTTGTAATTCTAGCCTGTGTTTGCGAAGAAATTTCCAAGGCCTTTTTCATTCCATCTGTTTGATAGTAATCAAAAGAGGCTTTGGCTGACTGGTATCTGGAAACAACATTTTTCAATTGTCGGTTCAAGAGCTGTAGCTGTTGTTGTTTTTCAATACCTGCAATCTCCTCGGCAACCTTGGCAGCATTGATCTTTGCTTTGGCAGACCCGTTGAAGATGGGCAATGCAATTCCCAATTGATAGGTTCCAAATCTATTCCCTGGTCCATAGTATTTTTGATTGACACCATCAGGTGACTGCCAGCCTTTGATGGTCAGGTTGCTATATCCCAGGTTGAGATCAGGAGAAAGTCGGTTGCGCTCAAGGGCAGCAAGATTCTTTTTTTCTTCTACCAAGGCTTCTGCTGTTGACAGCAACGGATGCTGGTCCAATGGCAACAAAGCTTCAGGTACAGCTTGTAATTGATTGATGGTTTCAGGAGAAATATTATTTTCCGCATTTACCAAGCCACTGAGTTCTTGGATCAACGAAAATCGATCTGCCTCCAATTGCCTTCTCTGGAAAAGAAACTGCTGCAATTGCAATTCGATTGCATGCAGGTTGGTTGCATTGTTATCCCCCGCCTTTAACTGAGCTTCTGCGATTCTTTTCCATTCAGCAAAGGCTGATGTGAATCTTTTCAGGATATCCTCTTTTCGGTTCAGATCCATGATCCTGTAACAAAGTGTTCTGGCTTTCCAACGAAAGGATGCCTTTTCCAACATCAACTTAGACTCCGACAACGAAAGGCTGCTGTTCAAATAGTTTTTCTGACGAGTATATACTTTTGGCAATTGAAAGGTCTGGTTCAACAAAAGCCTGTTGTCAGCCAACGCACTGTTGATATTTCCATATTCAATGCCAAGATTGGTTTTGGGGATTTCATAAGGATGCTGTTGCAAGAGCTGCGCAATGTCTCGCTGTTTTGAGGCTAGTTTCAGCATATTGGCGTTTCGCTCTCCCATCGATAAAATGGAGTCCATAGGTATTACTGAAAAAGGCCTTTCATTGAAAACATGTCCGTTCAAGGCAGCGTTTTCATTTTGTGCAACCGAAGTCAATGCAAAAAACACCAGCAAAACAGACAAGGCCGGTGCCTTCAATGAACCCTTTCTTTTTTCAAACCAGACATATAAAACGGGCAAAACAAACAGCGTTAGCAGCGTTGCGGAAATCAGTCCCCCTATTACCACGGTAGCCAGGGGGCGTTGCACTTCCGCTCCTGAACTGGTGCTGAGTGCCATAGGAAGGAATCCCAATGATGCCACAGCAGCTGTCATCAAAACGGGCCTTAACCTGGTGGCGGTTCCTTTCAAAACCAACTCTTTCATATCCAATTTTGTTTCGTTTTTCAAACGGTTGAATTCATTGATCAATACGATGCCATTCAAAACAGCCACACCAAACAAGGCAATGAATCCAACGCCTGCAGAAATACTAAAAGGCATATCCCTTGCCCACAAGAGTAGAATTCCTCCAATAGCAGAAAGTGGAATGGCTGTGTAGATCAGCAATCCGTAACGAATCGAGCCAAATGAAAAATAAAGAATCAATAAGATCAAAAACAAGGCAATTGGAACAGCGATCATCAACCGGTCTTTGGCTTCTGTAAGATTTTCAAACTGTCCCCCGAAATGCACATAATAACCGGCCGGCAACGCAATTTTCTGTGAGGAAATTTTTTGCACATCCTCTACCACCGACTGAACATCACGGTCCCGTACATTAAAAGCTACGGTTATCCTTCTTTTGGCATCTTCCCGCTGGATCTGGTTAGGCCCTTCTTCAACGGATATATCCGCTACCTGCTCCAGGGGTATCAGCATTCCTTTGTCGTTTGCCAACAGCAAGGTTTTGATGTCCTCCAGGTCAGTTCGGTTGCTTTCTTTCAACCTGACTACCAAATCAAACCTTCTCTCATTCTCATAAATCTTTCCAGCTGATTCACCGGCGAAAGAGGCTCTGATCACACGATTGACATCCGCGATATTGAGTCCGTAGGCGGCGATGGCATTCTTTCTGTAACGAATGACCACCTGAGGAAGTCCAGTTACTCTCTCCACAAAAATATCCTTTGCCCCTTCTACATTTCTGATCACTTCTTCAAACTTTCCTGCATAATAGGCCAATGTGTCCAGATTTTCTCCGAAGATCTTGCACACCACATCCTGCTTGGCACCTGCAATCAGTTCATTGAATCGCATTTGTACGGGATATTGAAACCCT
>RFVQ01000069.1 GCA_009922495.1 Chitinophagia bacterium | reverse complement strand
ACTGGCCTTTGTACACCAACTCCCTGATCTTGGCAATGGTTGCAGCGGTACCCGCACCAAATGCTTCTGTCAATTTACCGGCTGCATAGCCCGCTGCCAGCTCATCCACCGCAATCTCTCTCTCTTCCACCTGCAAGCCCATGTCCCTTCCCAAAGCAATGACACTGTCTCTCGTAACGCCATCCAGGATGGTTCCGCTTTCCAAACCCGGGGTAATCAGTTTCCCGTCCAGCACAAAAAATACGTTCATCGTTCCGCACTCCTGCACATATTTGTGCTCAAAGGCATCCGTCCACAATACCTGATCATAGCCCCTGCTTTTGGCTACAGTGGCAGGATGTAGGGATGCGGCATAGTTGCCGGCTGTCTTTGCAAAACCCACACCGCCCGGAACGGCCCTCACATATTGTTCCTCCACGTAAATGCGCATGGGGGCGGCATAATAAGGCCCAACAGGACTCAACAAGATCATGAATCGGTATCGACTGGAGGGCGCAACGCCCAGCAGCTCATCAGAACCGAACATAAAAGGCCTGATGTACATGGAATGATCTTTCTGACCGGGGATCCAGGCATCCTCAAGTTCCAACAACTGCTTCATGCCCTCGATGAAGATGTCTTCCGGCACTTCTGCCATTTCCATCCTTCTGGCGGACTTGTTGAAGCGAGTAAAATTCTTATCCGGTCTGAAGATCGCGGCACTGCCATCTTTCAGGCGATAGGCCTTGATGCCTTCAAAGATCGATTGTCCGTAATGCAAGGCAACCAACGAGGGATCAAATGAAATAGGACCATAAGGCAGAATCTCCGGTTCACCCCATTTGCCATCCACATAATCAGCTACCAGCATATGATCGGTGAAGTACCTGCCAAAAGGAAGTTTGGTAAGGTCTGTGCCGGCGAGCTTCGATGTTGCTGCTTTTGTTATCTTTATCGCGTGATTGGATTGCATTGCAATTTTTTTGCAAAGTAACGAAATCAACTGCCAAGCTCAAAGGAAATCGTGATCATGAAAACAGCTGAAAAAACCAAGCTTCCTCCCGCTATTCTTTCCTCACTGTACAGAAATGTATTGATAGCATCACAAGCCAATGTGGTGGAGGATGTTTCAGCCGAAAAGGTTTCGCTTCCATCAAAACGCCTGGTTGCCTTGGTTGCGTCAAAACAGGATATCCTTCCTGAAAAAGAATTGGTCTTTTTGGCCAACATCATGAATGCCTGTAAACTCAAGAATGAGGAATATGCCGCCTTGCCTGTTCAGGAGTCAGATCCAAAACACTATCTGAACATCAAAACAAAATATGATTCTCCTTTGGTGTTGCTCTTTGGCCTAGCGCCTGCATCGATTGAATTGCCAATTCATTTTCCTGCCTTCCAGCCACAATCCTTTCAGGGCATCCAATATCTCGCTGCTCCAAGACTGGATGAAATCGAAAATGACAAAGCACTGAAGCTGCAACTCTGGCAATGCCTGAAACAAATATTTCCATGAAGAGAAAACTGATTTTCGCTTCGAACAACCCCAACAAAGCAGATGAGATCCGGCATGTCCTGGGAGAAAGCTTTCAGATCATGACTTTGAAAGAAGCAGGAATCTTGGTGGATATTCCGGAGCCCCATGACAGCTTTCAAGAAAATGCACTGGAAAAATCGAGGTATATCCACCAAGCGACCGGCATGGATTGCTTTTCAGAAGACAGTGGACTGGAAGTGGAAGCACTGCACGGAGCGCCCGGCGTAAAATCAGCTCGCTATGCCGGCGAAAATTCGACTGACCAACAAAATACAGAGAAGTTATTGGCTGCATTGGAGAATGTTCGCCAACGTGCAGCACAATTCAAAACCGTCATCTCCCTGATCCTGGACGGGAAAGAATATTTTTTTGAAGGAGAATGCAAAGGTGTTATTTCCGAATCGCCGATGGGGAACAATGGTTTTGGCTATGATCCAGTTTTTGTGCCTGCAGGATCGCAAAAAAGCTTTGCAGAAATGACGATGGATGAAAAATCAGCCATCAGTCACCGAAAAAAAGCCGTTAGAAAAATGGCTGATTTTCTTTTGCATATTTAATACTGAACATGAGAACAAGAAAAATCAATCCTGGACCCTTTTGTTTTGAAACCAGCTTATCCGTTCAGGTAGGCGATATCAATTACGGGAATCATGTTGGCAACGAGCGATACCTCCTCTTTGCCCAGGAAACCAGGATCCGCTTTCTGCAAAGCATCGGATGCACGGAAGCAAAATTTGGAGAATTTGGATTGGTATTGACCGAAGCCCATGTAGAATATTTTCATGAACTCTTCCATGGTGATGCGATCACCATCAAACTAAGTGTTTCTGCTCCTTCCAGGGCAAGCTTTGATTGTTTTTATGAAATCATCGCCATGAGGCCTATTGGAATGGTTACTGCTGCCATGATCAAGACAGCCATGGTTTGCTTTGATTATTCCGAAAGAAAAGTAAGATCGATTCCGGAGCACTTGAAGCAACTATTGCTTCAATGCTCAATGGGATCAATGGCATGATCTATCCGGCGTTCCAGATCTTCCAGGACGCTTCCGCCTGTATCACCAGCATCGCTGATCCATTTTCGGTGGTGGCCCCCATCTCCTTTCCCTTTTTAAGAAACAAAGTTGGATCAGGATTGTACACCAAGTCATAGAGATAATGCGCTGCACTCAAATACGCATAGGGCAATGGGGGCGCAGAATCCACATGTGGATGCATCCCCAACGGAGTGGTGTTGATGATGAGTGTGTGTTCCTCGATTACTTCCTTATCGATCATTTCATAGGTGATGGTATTTTCCGAAGGAGTGCGGCTCACCATTGTATAATCGATCTTCAGCTCTTGGAGTACATGGTATACTGCTTTGGCAGCACCCCCCGTTCCCAATACCAATGCCTTGTTGTGATGTGGCTTCAAATGGGGCGCAAGTGTTTGTTTAAACCCGATGACATCTGTGTTGTACCCTATCAGCCGCCCTTCTTCTATCTTGATGCAATTGCAAGCACCAACCTGCTCCACCACGGGTGACAATTCATCCAAAAAGGGTATTACCTGTTCTTTGTAAGGAATGGTAACATTCAATCCCTTTAATCCGGGATGATCCAACAAAAGTTTTTTGAGTTCATCAATTTGGGCGATGGGGAAGAGCAGGTATTCATGTTCGGCTATCCCTTCTCTTTCAAATTTTTCCGTGAAATATTTTCTGGAGAAAGAATGCGACAAAGGATAGCCAATCAAACCGAACAGCTTCATGTCCGGCTTCAATTGTTGAGGAATAAGCTGAATGTATCTCCCCTTAATCCTATGCGCATCGCTTCCAATGCAATGATCTCACCGGGTGCAATATTACCCAGGTTCACATTGGCTCCTAGCAGTTCAATAAAATAGAGTTGTTGTGCCTTTTGCGGTGCTTCCCAAAGAATCTTCTCACCCGGGATCTGGGTCAGGATCTCCTGAACCAATCCTTCCCTTACTTCGCCACTGCCGCGGTAGATACCTACATTGCCTGCTTCACGGGCTTCTGCAATCACCCATGAGGCACCGGCGCTCAATTCTGCCCTCATCAGTTCGATCCACTTATAAGGCGGGATGATATGGGCTGCATCCTTGCTACCGACTTCACTGAGGACCGTCCCAATTTTACTCAACTGTTCAATGTATTTGCATTTTTCATCATGGGGAATGGTAATGGAGCCGTCACTTACCTCCATGTAACTGATATCATATTCTTTGCAGAGCGATATATAATCCTCGAACTGATTTCTGATCAAAAAAGCTTCCATCAGGGTACCGCCGAAATAAACAGGCAAACCGGCTTGCTGGTACAATTCAATTTTTTCACGAAGCTTGGGGGTTACATAGGCTGTTCCAAAGCCTAGTTTAACGATGTCAACATGTGGGACGGCATTTTCGATGAAAAGTCTTGCTTCTTCGAGTGTCAGGCCTTTGTCCATCACCATGGTAATTCCTTCTTTCCTTGGCTTAGCAAAACGCTCTGGCATTTGCGACAAACTAAAATTCATGGGAGAGGTTTGTTGGACAAAAGTACGAATTGACTGTTAATTTTAGCAGGACAGGTGCTGTTCAGCTGCGTTTTCTTCTTTTCCACTTGATGATAAGCTCAACCACTTGGGTATGTTGTACAGCTGAGGGATAGAGTTTGAGAAAGGCCTTGAGTTGTTTGGGTGCTTTTTCCAAGGTCTTTTCTAACAGAGCAATACCTTCTTTGACTTTACCCGTTGCCAGCAATATGGCGCTTTCATAAAAAGACAGGATAGGCTTATCTCCTATTTTTACCCTTGCGAGCTGCAGTTGTTTATACGATTCCTGGTATTGGCCTTCGTCGAACAAAACCCTGATAAGGGCTTCCCAACCCTTGAGGTTTCTGGGTTTTGCGCTGACAGCCATCATGAAATGATGGATGGCATCTTTGTGTTTTTTCAATTTCACATGGCATTCTCCCATCATCAGATTGAACTCAGGATCCAGTCGTTTTATTTTCAAAGCGGTATCAAGGTGTTTGACTGCCTGTGTGAACTTGCCCTCTTTCATGTAGGTTCCGGCCACCTTAACATACAATCTTGCATCGTCTGGATTCAGATGAGATGCCTTGCGGTAATAGAATCGGGCCTGTGCATAATTCCTGATCTTCTCATAACAATACCCGATGGCCTGGTAGATAAGGTCTTCCGGTCTTGCCAGTTCTACTACTTTTTCCAGGCTTTCTATGGCCTCCTTGAAACGACGCAAACGCATCAGGGCGTCTGCCATGTTGCGATAGGCGTAATCAAATTTTTCATTGATGGCAATGGCATACTGATAAGCATCGATGGCTTTTTCATACAAATGCAGCCCCTGGTATGCGGCAGCCAGGTTGAACCATGCCAGATCATTGTATGGAAACTCTTCTATGATTTTTAGGTGCAGCTGAATACTCTCTTCATTCCTGCCGGTGAAATCGGTCCAGAAACAGATCTTGTAAAGTGCTTCCTCATTGTTGGGGTCGTATTCCAGGATGAGTTTGAGGCAATCAAATATTTTCTCGAATGACTCATAGTCATCATATACATCCGCCAGCTCAAACAGAAGGTCGATCCTTTCATCTCCTTCAAAATGCCGTATCGCATCCTCCAACAAAACAACAGCTTTGTCTTGCATGTCCAGTGCGAGATAGGCATCTGTTCTCAATATGGGTATATCAATATCATTTCTGTCCAATATCTCTGCTTTTTCCAAAAAGTCAAGTGCCAGTTGATATTGCCGTGTTGCAATCAGGAGATCTGCCTTCTTTACCAGCAAGGAGGCTGAATAGGGAAATTGTGTCATGCCCATGTCGGCCGCTTCCATTGCTTTGGGCAAAGCATCCTGATCGTCAAAATGGTCAATGATGCGCTCAAAGGATTCCTCGCTCAGAAATCCCCCACCTCTCCCAGTCCTGATGCGCTCATAGACTTTGAGAAGGTCCTCCATGTCCTCATTATCTGGCAGACGGTATTCTCCGTTCATTGGTAAGTGCTTGCTGTAATTTAGTGCTTATCCGACGAAAAGTCTATACGTGTAACATATTGATTTTTGATTCGTTATGTTTTAGTAAAAACTTGTGGAAAACTTGTTTTTTTAACGTTTTATATTAATTTTGTTGAACAAATGACCTCTACAGTCAAAATATCCGCCTCTCTGAAGCTCAAAACAATCGTTTTGTCTTTGTTCTTCCTTGTCTCACATGCCCTGTTCGCGGTGGATGGCATCATCATCAAATCAGCCAAGTCTTCAAAATCTTCTTTTTCAAACATGAAAAAGACCTTGAACATTTCGCTGAACACTGGCTTCACCTATCGTGAAAACAAAACAATTGTTCTCAGAAGGTCAGAAAAGATGGGCGTCTACAATGTTATCAGTCATCAAAAAGGCAACGTCAAGATCAACATGCCTTACAGGAGCAAGACCATTTTGCAAAAGTTCAAGACTCCTCAGAAGCCCCAGCAATAATTCGAAAGGCTTCGTTATTTCCTATTCTTGTTTTCTCCGTACTCCAGGATGCTAAGGCTCCGTTATTTCCACTTCTTGCTCTCTCCGTACTCCAGGATTCTATACCCTGCATTGGGAATATCAAATTTTTGAATGGGAACAGGATCAAAACTCAAGGCTGATGCTTTGAAAACAACCGTTGCCTCCTTTTTTACCATTTTGACCGACAGAACAAGTCCTCCCAATTGTTGAAACTGCCACTCCGCATCTGTATTCTCCGGAACAATTTCTTTGGTGAACATTATCTCCACCTGAGAGGAATCCTCCAGCAGGGCAACCGCCTTCTGACAATTGTAACCCAGCAGGTGGGTGGTATCTCCTGTAAAGGAAAAAACAAGCTCTTTGTTTTTTAACAACCTGTTCTTGTCGGTCCACTGGTCCCTGTTGAGATGGATCAGGACTTTCTGGGAACCGAATTCATGAAAAACAGCGCCCATGCCTTCACGGGTATCAAAAATGGTGGAGGAGGTCCCCCTATTGCTGGTAAGATTTGAACGGTAATGGGCTCCTTTGAAAAAGCAAACCCCATTCAAGGAGAGGTCGTCCTTGACCCCATTGACTTCTGTTTCAACCTGGAAACTGATGACCCCCTCAGAAAATCTTTTCTGCGCCAATGCCCAAGAGCCGATCAGTAGCGAAAGGATGAGCAAGAAGCTTCTCATGAAATTATTTTTTGCCGCTTTTTTCTTTCAGTGCATTGACCTTCTTCTGTGTTTCCTGCATTTGCTCCAATCTTTCCTGCCATTTGGATTTCTCCTTCGGCTTTTTCTTGTTCGCCTCAATTTCTGCCAGGATTTTGTTGTGGTCAATGATATAGGTCTGAATGACAAATTGCAGAACAAGGGTGATCACATTGGAAACAGTATAGTACCAGGTCAATGCTGATGGCAACCCATTGAAGATGCCCAAGAGCATGATGGGGAAAATATAGGGCATGTACTTCAGCACCGGATTGTTTTGGTCCGGTGTCATGCTCATGCTATACAAGGAGATCAACAAACTGGTTACCACCGCCAGGATGGTGAACAAAGACAAATGGCTGCCAAGACCAGGAATATTGAAGCCCCAGGTGAGCACGGCATCATATGAAGAAAGATCGCTTGACCACCAGAAAGATTCCCCTCTTAAACCAATGTTTGAATTGAAGAAACTGTACAGCGCAAAGAAGATGGGTATCTGCAAGAGGGCAGGAATGCATCCTCCCAATGGATTGACACCGGCGCTCCTGAATAGCTTCATCTGCTCCATGCTATAGGCCTGCTGATCATCTCCGTACTTTGCTTTGAGCGCATCAATCTCCGGCCTCAATGCCTTCATCTTTGCACCGCTTACATAAGAGGTATAAACTAGTGGCGATGTCAACAAACGGATGAAGATGGTAAGCAAGGCAATTACCAGGCCCAAGCTGGCAAAATACTTTTCAAAAAATCCAAATACCGGCAATACAATCCAGCGGTTGATATACTTCACAAAAGCATAGAAACCCTGACCCAGGTTGACCATGTCTTCCATGTCCCGCTTGTACTTTTTGAGAATGGAATAGTCATTGGGTCCAACATAAAAGTGAAATCCGATATTGGCATTGTTGGAAGAAGGGAAGGTTGTGCGAAGATTGGCGGTGGTTTGTGCTACCACTCTGAAGGAATCATCCGGCATCTTGCAGTTGATCTCAGCATACGAGAATCCGTTTTCAGGAATGATGGTGGTATTGAAGAATTTTTGTTTGATGCCCAGCCATTTCAAACCGGTTTCCCAGTTTTTGTTCAACCCATCCGACATGGTGAAATAGTCAAACCCATCTTCTCCGTAAAGCCCGAGCTGGGTTTCCCTTTTTTCTGTTTTGATATCACGCTCCTGCTGATCTGCCTGAACCTGCCAAAGGAGGTTGAGGGTATTGTTTGAAAAAAGCTGATTGGCACCCTTCACGGCAATGTCCAGCCTGAACATGTATTCTCCTGCCTTCAAATCATAACGGTGTTCGATTGATCTTCCGGCTGAGTCTTTGATCGTGTAGACAATTTGTTGTCCTCCTTCTGCATCTTGTTTCACTTCTGCCGCTGAGAAATAAAGATCTCCGGAGGCAGCTGTCTGGTTGTTACCAGTATTGACCTGGTAAGAGAATTGATTGAAGGATCCGGAGAGGAGGCTGACAGGAATGCTGTCAGCAGATTGGTATTTCTTGAGCTGAACAGACACAGGTCGAGCACCCTTGTTGGAAAAACGGATCTTGACAAGATCGTTTTGCAATTCGGTAAATTCTTCTTTGATGTTGCCGGATTGCACCAGTGAACCGGAAGCACCTGTTGCAGCCATTGTGGTATCAGAAAGGGACTCGGCAGTTACCGCAGTGTCTTTGACTACTGGAGCCAAAGCAGCCAGTGAGTCAGCTATGCGTTTTTGCTTGGTTGCCATTTCGATCTGGCCAATCCTGGCATAATAGAAATAGGCGAAAAAGAGGATGGCAAGGAGAACCACGCCAATGACCGTATTCTTGTCGAATTTCATCTGGGATCAATTGTGAATTGCAAATGTAGCCAATAATTGGGAGCTGGGATTTCAATTCTCCTGCAATATCTCAGCACCGGAAACCTTTTTTTGCGCTGCATGCTTTTTGGCAGCTCCCACAAAATGCACAAAGAGTGGATGTGGATTTTCTACGGTGCTTTTCAATTCTGGATGGTATTGAACACCGATGAAAAAGGGATGAGCAGGTATTTCGACAATTTCAACCAGGCCCGTTTCAGGATTCAATCCACTGGCCTTCATGCCTGCTGCCTGAACAGCTTCCAGGTAGCGGTTGTTGAATTCCCAACGATGACGATGCCTTTCTGTGATCTGGGCAGCACCGTATATCCGATGGGCCAGTGATCCAGCTTCTATGTTGCATGGATAAGCCCCGAGACGCATGGTTCCTCCCTTGCTAGTGATGGTTTTTTGTCCCTCCATGAGATCGATCACTGGATCAGATGTATTAGGGTCCATTTCAGTGGAGTGTGCATGAGGGAGTTTGAGTACGTTCCTGGAAAACTCAATCACAGACATTTGCATGCCCAGACAGATGCCAAAGAAAGGCAATCCGTTTTCACGGGCATATTGTACAGCCAGGATTTTTCCATCGATACCCCTGTGTCCAAAACCTGGCGCTACCAGGAGTCCATCCAACCCTTCCAATTTGTGCTTTACATTTTCGGAGGTAATGGATTCACTGTGCACATCCTGGACAATCACTTTGCATTCATTGATGGCGCCCGCATGGATGAAAGCTTCGAGGATCGATTTATAGGCATCCTGCAACTCGATGTATTTTCCGATCAGACCGATGGTAACGGTTGATTTTGGATTGTGCAGTTTGTTCAAAAACGCCTCCCATATTCCGAGCTCCGGTTCTGGGAACCAGGTGATGTTCAATTTTTTCAAACAGATCTCGTCAAGCTTTTCCTGCCTCATCAGCAAGGGAACTTCATAAATACTCCTGGCATCCGCTGCTTCAATAACAGCATCGGGTTTGACATTGCAGAAAAGGGCAATCTTGTTCTTCAGGTCTTTGGGCAGTGGCTGTTCAGTGCGACAAACAATGATATCCGGATGGACACCATTTTCACTCATCATCTTGACACTGTGTTGGGTGGGCTTCGTCTTCAATTCCTTGGCAGCCTTCAAATATGGGACCAGTGTCAAATGCACCACCAGGCAATCTCCTTCCGGCAATTCCCATTGCAATTGTCTAACTGCCTCAATAAAAGGAAGACTCTCAATATCACCTACAGTTCCACCGATTTCAGTGATGATGATATCGTATCCGGATGCGGATAAGGCTTGCATCCTGTTTTTGATCTCGTCGGTAATATGGGGAATAACCTGAACGGTCTTTCCGAGGTAGGCCCCTTCTCTTTCCTTGTTGATGACAGTCTGATAGATCCTGCCGGTTGTAACATTGTTGGCCTGTGTGGTATAGATATTCAGAAACCTTTCATAGTGACCCAAGTCCAGGTCCGTCTCTGCACCATCCTCTGTCACATAACATTCTCCGTGCTCATAAGGATTGAGGGTACCGGGGTCTACATTGATATAAGGATCAAATTTCTGGATGGTTACTTTGAAACCTCTTGCCTGGAGCAATTTGGCCAATGATGCAGCAATGATTCCCTTACCCAACGATGAGGTAACGCCTCCGGTCACAAATATATACTTGGTCATAAAAAAAAGGGACCGCGGAGAATGTTGTTCAAAAAATTCCGGAGGTCATACAAAGTTACCGAATTACCGATTGATGGTAAAATCGAAAATCTTGATGTGGATAAATTGAAATCGATCAATGCATGTGATCACCAATCGCGGTATCATACCCTTGTTTCCAAAGGCTCAGGCCACC
>RFVQ01000068.1 GCA_009922495.1 Chitinophagia bacterium | reverse complement strand
AGCAACACCGGTGGCTGGAGTGAAAATAGTTTGTTGGCTTTTGCCATAGCATACCATGCATCCAGCTTGCCATAGAGGGAGATGAGTTTTCGGATGGAGGCGATCATGTCTACATGGAAAAGCCTTCCGAAACGAAGGACTTCAGCACGAGACAATTCAGCAAAATTTTCTTTGCTCTTCAAATCGATCAACCTCCGGTCTCCCAGTATTTTCTCAGATTGTTGCAGTACTGTATCCAGCAGCTGAGGTCGATGGAACCCGGAAAAAAAGCCATGCAGTTCTTCAAATCCCTTGATGAATTCAAAAAGCTGTCGCATGGAAAACCGGATCATGGAATCGTCTGCAGGGTGAAACCATTTGTACAGGATGGCTTTGAAGGGATTGGGTTGCTCCGGGATCTCATCTGGATTGTCATCCAGGAATTTTTCAATGACCAGCAATGTTCCATTCGTGATCCGTTCCGGCCATTGTTCCAGTTTAGCCCCAATATGATGAAGGATCTCTTGTACCTGGAGGATCTCGTTTTTGTTGTTCAACGGATGCTGCAGCAGTTGTTGCAATACCAATCTTCCTTCAATGGTACGGGTATGGTCTATCTTCTGGAAGAGCGAATGTTCATCTTCCTTGTGAAAGATGGAAAGATCGTTGAGGGTGGTATTGTCAACTTGCATGGATCAGTTTCGGTTGAATTGAAGACGCATTCCCCGGTGAGATGCATCTACCCGTCCGTTTTCATAAACCGGATAACCATTGACAAAAGTTTTTTCTATGGTGGCAGGAGAAGTAAAGCCTTCCAAAGGACTCCATCCACATTTGTATAAGATATTTTCTTTTGTAACGGTAGTGGATTGGTTGAGATCTGCCAGTACGAGATCGGCAAAATATCCTTCCCTTATAAATCCTCTTTCCTTGATTTGGAAACATTTTGCCGGGGCGTGAGACATTTTCTCAACCATTTTCTCCAGGCTGATCTTGCCCTCTTGCACATAATGCAGCATGAGCAAGAGGCTGTGTTGTACCAAGGGAAGTCCTGCATGTGCATGTAAATAATCTCCTGACTTTTCTGCTGGTGTATGGGGCGCATGGTCGGTTGCAATGATGTCAAGACGGTCGTCCAACAAGGCTTCCCACAGGGCTGTCTTGTTTTCAGAAGATTTGATGGCAGGATTGCATTTTATCTTGTTTCCCAGGCTTGCATAATCATCCGCAGTAAAATGCAGATGATGGACACATACTTCGGATGTGATTCTTTTTTCTTCCAGTGGAATAAGGTTGGTAAAGAGTTGAAGTTCCTTGGCCGTGCTGATGTGCAGGATGTGCAGCCGGGTATTGTTTCTTTTGGCCAGTTGTACGGCCATCAGAGAAGACTCAAAGCAGACCTCTGCATCACGGATGATGGGATGATCCGAAGGCTCGAGGATCGATTTTTGATGCGTGATGGCTTCCAGGTTTCTTTTGATCAGTCTTTCATCTTCGCAATGCGTAGCGATCAGCACTTCTGCTTCCCGAAAGATTTTGTCGAGGGCCAGGTGGTTGTCTACCAGCATGTTTCCAGTGGAGGAGCCCATGAAGATCTTGATGCCACAGACATCATTTTTTTTGTCATTTGTTTTCAGCACCTCATCGGCATTGTCATTAGAGGTACCCATGAAGAAGGAATAGTTCGCCGGAGATGTGTTGGCGGCGATCGTATACTTTTCTTCCAGCAACTCCTGTGTCAGCGCCGGAGGTTTGGTATTGGGCATTTCCATAAAAGTGGTAGTGCCGCCTGCTACGGCTGCCATCGCTTCGGTATGAATATTGGCTTTGTGTGTCAATCCGGGTTCCCGAAAATGAACCTGGTCGTCAATCACACCCGGGAGAAGGTATTTGTTTTCGCCATTAATTTCCCTTGCGTTATATTTATTGTCAATTACCTGATCGATTTTCAATATCCTTTGATCTCCCACTAGTACATCCGCGTGAAAGCTGCGGCCTTCATTGACCATTTTTACATTCTTGATCAGAATTTTCGACATCTTGATTTGATTTGTATGCAAATTATCAAAACCTTTTCAGTAGCCTTTATAATTGTTGCCCCTTTTCTGGTAAAAGCCCAGTCTGCACTCATACAACAAGGCTCCAAAGAGTACCTGTTGCTTGACAGACTTGAGATCAAAATGCAACATGATTCCATTTACAATTTTTCTTTTATCAAACCCTTTAACCGGAAATGGTGGGTGGATGGCTTGGGAAGAGCATCCAACCATCAACAACTGAGTTTGTCAAAGGTTGATCGATACAATATCAGCCGATCAAGACTCAACAACCTGGAATGGTCAGGAGATGGCAGCGATCAACTGCTCAGTCGCAAGGCTTTGTTCAAAAATTTCTTCAAAGACCCAGCCAATTTTGTTGGGGTCCGTCAAAAAGATTTTTTTCTCTCCCTCAATCCGGTTCTTCAGCTGCAGGCCATCCGGGATGATGCAACGGATGAACTGCTTTATCAAAATACCCGAGGAGTGGTGGTGCGGTCACTGGTTGCCCAAAAACTTGCATTCATGGCCTATCTCACGGAGAACCAGGAGAAGCCGCCTGTTTTTGTGAAAGAGCAGAATCTTCGAATGAGATCGGTGCCTGGTGCAGGGCTCTATCGGAAGTTCAAGGAGACCGGGTTTGATTATTTTGATGCCAGAGGGGCTATCTATTTTAATGCCGCAAAATTTGTAGACCTCTCTTTTGGCTATGATAAATTTTTCCTGGGCAATGGTTATCGCAGTTTGTTTTTTGGCGACCATGGAGCCAGTCATCTTTTCCTCAACATGAATCTCCGTGTTTGGAAATTGAATTATGTGAGCAGGGTCATGGAGCTCACAGCACAATATACCCGGAACCGCGACAGGGATACACTTTATCCCAAGAAATATGCCGTCGTGCATCATCTCAGCATCAATGTTCCAAAGTGGTTGACACTGGGTTTATTTGAATCCGTTGTCTTTGGCAGGCCCAACCAATTTGAATTCAATTACCTGAATCCTGTCATGTTTCTACGTGGTGCTGAACTCAGCGTAGGAAGTCCGGATAATTCTTTCATCGGCATTGATGCAAAAGCAAACCTGGCCAAGCGGATGCAGGTATACTCACAAATTTTTCTGGATGAGTTCTATACCCATTATATCCGGGAGAGAAAAGGCTGGTGGGGCAACAAGTGGGCTTTTCAGGCCGGCATGAAATACATTGATCTGCTAGGGGTCAAGAACCTTGATTTGCAGTTGGAAACGAACTGGATCAGGCCGTTTACCTACTCGCACTTTGATACCATTGCCAATTACACCCATTACAACCAGGCCATTGCCCATCCCTTGCAATCCAACATCAAAGAGTATATAGGGATTTTGCGCTATCAGCCTGCTCCGAAATGGTATCTGCAGGCCAAACTCATTCAATGGCAGTCGGGTGTGGATACGGCCGGAAAGAATTTTGGGAACAATATATTTCTGGACAACAATACCCGTGCTTTGCCGCAGAATGGTTATTTTTTTGGAACTCCTGTGGCCAGGAATAATAGGCATGCCAATCTCTGGCTGGCTTACGAATGGAAAGAAAACCTGTTTGTTGAGGGAAACATCAACCTGAGAAAAACCGGAAATCTCCCCACCAATGGTTTTGCTTCCTTGGGAATACGTTGGAACATACAGCGAAGGGAGTATGATTATTAGGGATCAGCGACCTGCTCCGCCACCTTCAAAATGAAGGGAGAACAGAATCATCCTGCTGTTCATGCGATCGATCACATTGGAATACCGCAGGGATTCATCCCGGCTGTGCACATTGGAAAGTCCGTAACTGAATTTGATCTCTGGGGAAAGGATGAAGTAGGGGAAGAAAAACTGAAATCCAATACCTCCTTCCACACCATAATCGGTCTTGTTCACCTTCACCATGTTGTCTGTATTGCGGGCACCTGAATTGCTGGCCAGGTCAAAATCATATTTCCATCCTGCCAATGTATACACCCGAAAATTGTTGATCCTGTCGCTTTTTAATCTCACCTGTACGGGAAAGCTCATCACGATGGATTCTACATTTTGCTTTTCGTACGTGCTGGTCTGTGCATTGGGAAATTTCTGTGTGTAGCCGAATTTTTTTTCACTGAAGATCAGGTTCAAGGGATAGCAACGCAGGTCAAGGTGATGGGTTAACTGAAGATTGGCCATGATGCCCAAATGAATCCTGCCGCTGTTTTGGGATTCAACAACCCTTACGGTGTCTCGGCTGAGAAAATTTGGATGATGGGTGATGTTGTAGTGGGAAGAGTTGAATCCCAGGATGATGCCGAAATAATAAAGTTTCTCATCATGGTCCGGCAGGTTGAGTTCAATGCTCCGTTGTGCAAAGCTGGTTGACAACGAAACGACCAAACCAATGAAGCAAACTATTTTTCTCCCATGTAGATAGTGCATATACCCAGGCTCAGTCTTTGAAAAGATGTATTCTTGAATCCGGTTTTTTCCATGATGGTGACAAAATCCTTGCCTTCAGGGAACTTCTGAACCGAATCATTCAGGTATTGATAGGCTGTTCGGCTTTTGGAGAAAATGCGACCCACACCGGGCGTTACAATGTTCATGTACAGGTTGTACAATTGCTGAACACCGGGAAGAGAGGGCCTTGAAAATTCAAGCACTACCAGTTTTCCACCAGGACGCAGCACCCGCAGTATTTCTTGCAATCCCTTTTCGAGGTTTTGAAAATTGCGCACACCAAAGGATACCGTAACGGCATCAAATTGGTCATTGTCCATCGGGATCGCCTCGCTATCGCCAGTATGCAATGTGATCTGCTCCTGCAGCCCACCCTGCAATATTTTTTTTCTGCCCAATTCCAGCATTCCCTCAGAAATATCGATACCGGTGATTTTTTGGGGAGATAAAAGTCGAGAGGCCATGATGGCAAGATCCGCCGTTCCAGTGGCTACATCCAGTATGAATTGCGGATTGTCTTTTTTTAATTTCAGGAGTGTTTTTTTTCTCCAGCTGATATCGATGCCAGCCGACAAGAATCGGTTCAGAAAATCATATTGAGGGGCTATCTGATCGAACATCAGGGCCACCTGTTCTTTTTTCGGTAAATTTGAGGCCAGATCCGGCACTACGGTATCATGCGCATAGTTTCCCATCCTTGCAAAAGTAATCAAAAACGATGGGCAGGGTCTTAAAGCTTTTGTAAAACTCAATCATGGTCATTCAAAAAGCAGCATACGTCATCAGCAGTCCGGACCAGGCTTCCTGTCCCAAACCCGACCGTCCGGAGTATGCCTTCATCGGTAGGAGCAATGTGGGAAAGAGTTCATTGATCAACATGATCACGGGCCAGAAGCAATTGGCAAAGACCTCCGCGACTCCTGGAAAAACACAGCTCATCAATCATTTTGACATTCTTTCCCGTAAAAAGGAAAACGCTCCCATGCAATCCTGGTACCTGGTCGATCTTCCGGGCTATGGCTTTGCCAAGGTTTCAGCGGGACAGCGGAAAAAATGGGAAAAGATGATCGAAGGGTATATCCGACAAAGGGAAAATCTGGTCAATCTTTTTGTGCTCGTAGATGCCAGGCATACGCCTCAGCCACTTGATCTTGCGTTTGTCAACAAGATGGGGGAATGGCAGGTGCCTTTTGGAATCGTTTTTACAAAGGCTGACAAAGAAACACAGAAGACAGTGGCACAAAACGTGAGGTTGTTTTCTGAGGCCCTCTTGAAACAATGGGAGGAGTTACCCCCCATGTGGGTGACATCAGCTGAAAAAAGACTGGGTCGGGATTCCTTGTTGGACTTTATAACAGAAATGAATGTTGCGTATTCAGAAAGGCAAAAAAACAGTTGATCATGATCTTGCCTTCTACTGTCCCACGCATCATCCAAAAACTCTTTCCCCGCAGGGTCTGGCACATTGAAACCGATCAAAAAATTGCCTATCTCAGTTTCGATGATGGTCCGCATGAAAGGATCACTCCCATGGTTTTACAGCTTTTGAAAAAGCATGGAGCATTGGCAACCTTCTTTTGCATTGGTGATCGGGTCAACAAACATCCGGAATGTTTTGATCTAATAAAGCAAGCAGGACATGCCATTGGAAATCATACCTATCACCATGTAAACGGATGGAAAACGGATCCAGAGCGCTATGTTGAGGATGTAAGGGAAGCCCATGCCTTGATAGGCTCAACATTGTTTCGACCTCCTTATGGAAGACTCACCAGTACTCAGTTTCAGCGGTTGGAGCAGGAGGGGTTCAAAACCATTATGTGGACGATTCTCAGTGGTGATTATGACAGAAGGTTGCGTCCGGATCAATGTGCCAAAAGAGTTGTACAAGCACTTCAGCCTGGAGCCATCATTCTTTTTCATGATTCAGAGAAAGCAGAAATGAACATGATGGTGGCCTTGGAAAAATTGTTGGAAGAGGGCATCTCAAGGGGATATGTTTTCAAACCCTTGCATAACAATTGAGAGAGCTCTTTTTAAAAAGTAGGGCCTGAGTGGAAACCCCGGCCCGTTTTTAATCCGTACCCTATGAAAACTTTGTTAAGGTAAGATTCTTTTGATATAATTTGTAAAACGAGCCATTTCCATGATCGATACCCACAGCCATTTATACCAACCAGCCTTTGAAGAGGACAGGGCGGAAATGATTGAAAGAGCCCAAACAGAAGGAGTTGACCGGGTGTATCTTCCTGCGATCGACAGTGAAAGCCACCAGCGTCTGGTTGACCTGGCTGCTGCCTATCCCGACTATTGCATTCCCATGATGGGACTCCACCCTTGTTCAGTGGACGCAGGGTTTGAAAAGGAATTGGAGTGGGTTGAGCATTGGTTGGACAAGATGCCTTTTGCCGCTATCGGTGAAATTGGACTTGATTTTTATCATTCAACGGAATGGAAGGAAGAGCAGTTTGTTGCTTTTGAAAAACAAATCAAAATGGCTTTGCGGAGAGATCTTCCGATTGTGATCCATTCCAGGAGTTCCATGGATGAATGCATCAGGCTCATACAGGACAAAGGAGATGGAAGAATCGGCGGGATCTTTCACTGTTTTGGAGGAGATGAACGCCAGGCCAGGAAAATCATTGAGTTGGGATTTTATTTGGGAATCGGCGGTGTGGTAACCTATAAAAATGCAGGATTGGCCAAGATTGTTCAGGATATTCCTTTGGAGCATTTGGTCTTGGAAACGGATGCGCCTTACCTGACACCTGTTCCTCATCGAGGCAAACGCAATGAATCATCCTATTTGGTTCATGTTGCGGATAAAATCGCAGAACTGAAAGGCATCACCAGAGAAGAAGTAGACTTGGTTACGTCTGCAAATGCTAAAAAAATCTTCCGCTTCTGAGCGGATACACTTATTTTTGCAACCCCATGGAGACTTGTCCGAGTGGTTGAAGGAGCACGCCTGGAAAGTGTGTATACCTCCAAAGGGTATCGAGGGTTCGAATCCCTCAGTCTCCGCATCAAAAGGCCCTTTGGGCCTTTTTGCTTTTGATGGTTTTGCACCCTCCTTATTTTCGTCATCGTTTGCGCAGATCCACAAGGACATTCGGGTTAATATCTTTATTTTTATCACTTAGATTTTGATCCATGAAAAATATTGTACTCAAAGTTCATCCAGCTGATAACGTTATTGTTGCACTCCGTGACCTCCAGAAAGACGAGGTTATCGATTTTGAGGGAAATCAATATGTGATGCAACAAAAAGTCGAAGCGAAACATAAATTTTATGCGGAGGATATTCCCCTGGGTGGTGAAGTAAAGATGTATGGTGTGCTGGTGGGAAAAGTTACAGAAGATGTAAAGAAGGGTGGACTCATGACGACTTCCAACCTTCACCATGCTGCAGATCCCTATGCTTATCGCGGGGCAACCTATTCCTGGCAGGCACCCGATGTCAACCAGTGGAAAGAGCGCACCTTCATGGGCTATCACCGCAGTGATGGGCGCGTGGGTACCGCCAACTACTGGCTCTTCATTCCCACTGTCTTCTGTGAAAACCGAAACCTGGATGTGATCCGAGAGGCCATGCACAATGAATTGGGGTATGCGGTGACAGACAAATACAAGGACTTTACAAGAGGGTTGGTTGAAGAATACAGAGAAGGGAAGAGGGACGATGGGCAAGTGCCAAGGGAAGAGAAAAAAAGAACAAGGGTTTTTCAAAATGTGGATGGGATCAAATTCCTCAACCACCAGGGGGGATGCGGTGGCACAAGACAGGATTCAGCAGTGTTGCAGAATCTGCTGGCTGCTTATGCTGACCATCCGAATGTGGGAGGGGTGACCATACTCAGCTTGGGTTGTCAGCATCTGCAACTGGATGAATTCAAGGATGCCATTAGAAAACGCAATCCCCATTTTGACAAACCCATTCTGAGCTTTGAGCAACAAGGCGGGATGAGTGAGGAAGAGTTGATCAAACATGCTATTGCGGCTACTTTTGAAGGTTTGAAGGAGATCAATAAACTGCAGAGAAAACCTGCTACCCTTGATAAACTCACCGTGGGGGTGAAATGCGGTGGCAGTGACGGTTTTAGCGGTATTTCTGCCAATCCTGCTGTCGGATATTTTTCTGATCTGCTGGTGGGATTGCAAGGCAAGATCCTGCTCGCTGAATTTCCGGAACTCTGTGGAGCAGAACAGGAATTGATCGACAGAAGCACTTCAAAAGAAACAGCAGAAAAATTCATCCGCCTGATGGATGCCTACAGTGCACAAGCTGAAAGTGTTGGTTCCGGATTTCACATGAATCCATCTCCCGGCAATATTCGCGACGGACTGATCACGGATGCCATCAAGAGTGCAGGCGCCTGCAAAAAAGGGGGTACTTCGCCGGTAGTGGATGTATTGGATTATACAGAGCCGGCTACCCAACCCGGACTCAGCCTGGTTTGTACGCCAGGAAATGATGTGGAGGCCACCACTGGAAAGGCAGCTTCAGGAGCAACCCTGATACTTTTTACCACAGGATTGGGTACCCCCACCGGCAATCCTGTTTGTCCAACCATTAAGTTGGCCACCAACAGTAAACTCGCTAAAAAAATGGCCGATATCATTGACATAGATTGCGGACCCATTGTCGAGGGGGAGAAGACCATTGAGCAAATGGGAGAGGAGATCCTCGAATATTGCATCAAAGCTGCCAGTGGAGAACTGATTCCCAAGTCAGTCCAATTGAACCAGGATGACTTTATTCCCTGGAAGCGAGGTGTGTCTCTTTGATGAATAAATTTTTCAACATGAATATTTTAACTGCTTTCAATCTCACTGGAAAAATTGCTTTGGTAACAGGATGCAACAAAGGCATCGGTATGGGGATGGCATTGGGACTGGCAGAGGCCGGTGCCGATATCATTGGGGTAAGTGCTTCCATGCCTGCATCCGGCAGTGAGATCGAAATGCAAGTAACAGCATTGGGAAGAAAGTTTACAGCCTATCAGGCAGATTTTTCTGACCGCAACAGCATCTATGCCTTCTTGCAAAAGCTGGCTGCATCAGGGGTTGTGCCGGATATACTGGTCAACAACGCCGGAACCATCATGCGGAGTCCCGCTGCAGAACATTCCGATGAATATTGGGACCGTGTTATTTCCATCAACCTGGATGCACAGTTTCTGATGGCCAGGGAGATCGGAAAGAAAATGCTGGAGAGAGGATCCGGTAAGATCATCTTCACCTGTTCATTGTTGACCTTCCAAGGGGGTATCAACGTGATCAGCTATGCAGCCAGCAAGGCAGCATTATCCAGTGTGGTAAAAGGACTGTCGAATGAATGGGCCTCCAAAGGGATCAATGTGAATGGCATTGCACCTGGCTATATTGAAACGGATAATACTGCAGGTTTGATGGCAGATCCGGTAAGGTTCAAGGCCATTTCAGACAGGATACCGGCTGGCCGATGGGGCAAGCCGGCTGATTTCAAGGGTCCCATTGTTTTCCTTGCTTCAGATGCCAGCGCTTATGTCAGTGGTGAGATCCTGACAGTGGATGGCGGATGGATGGGCCGTTGAGTGATTTAAGCGTTTCTGTTGATGCAGTTCAGGTCTTCAAAGGCCACTTTCAGGCGGGCAATAAAGGTTTCCTCTCCTTTTCTCAACCAAACCCTGGGATCATAGTGTTTTTTGTTGGGTTTGTCGGCTCCTTCCGGATTGCCCAACTGACCTTGCAAATAGGCTTCGTTCTTCTTGTAGTTGTTGAGCACGCCTTCCCAGAAAGCCCACTGCAGATCAGTGTCAATGTTCATTTTGATGGCACCATAGCCAATCGCTTCCCTGATTTGGTGTTGGGGTGAGCCGCTGCCGCCATGGAACACAAAGAATACAGGCTTTTCGCCGGTATTGAATGTTTTTTGGATATAGTCTTGTGAGTTTTTCAGGATCTCAGGGCGGAGTTGAACGTTACCGGGACTGTACACACCATGTACATTGCCAAAGGCAGCTGCAACCGTGAATAGATCACCTACCTTACCCAGGTGTTCGTAAGCGTAGGCTACGTGCTGTGGTTGTGTATAAAGCTTGTCGTTTTCTACATCGGA
>RFVQ01000067.1 GCA_009922495.1 Chitinophagia bacterium | reverse complement strand
ACTGAACAACCTGGCAACGGGACTTCGTTGCTGAACATCAACATGAAGTGTATTTTGCTGGTCAAGATAGATATCTGCATCCAAGACCCATGGATTTCTTTTCAATTGCTTTTCAAGTGCATAGAGATTGATCTTGCCGATATTCTTTCCTACCGGGTGATCGTTTGCTGCAGATGGCCAAAGGGCAAAAACGATCTCTGCCTCATCCAACATCCTGAAGGACTTGTTATCCGTGAAAGACACTTCAAGCGACTTGCACTTTTGCTGTTGTTCTTTTTGAACAGCACTCACCAGCAACACCATCATGCCGCTGCTGATGCCCACCCACAGCAGAATGCTCAGTATCTTCAATATGATGGCTTTGTACTTCATGCGCTCAACATGATCTGTTTTATGGGTTCAACCATTTTATCAATATCTCCTGCCCCAGCTGTAATCAAAAGATCCGGTTTCGCTGATCCCAGCAGAGCAGAAATCTCTTTCGTATCAACCAAGCGTGCTGCTTTTTTCATTCTATCCGTGATCATACTGCTGCTAACGCCTTCAATCGGCAGTTCTCTGGCAGGATAAATAGGCAACAACCATGCTTCATCTGCCAGGTCTAGGCTTTCTGCAAATCCATCCACCAAATCTCTTGTGCGGGTATACAAGTGAGGCTGGAAGATGATGGTCAATTTTTTCTCAGGATACAATTCTTTTACACTGCTCAACAACATGCGAAGTTCTTCAGGATGATGAGCATAATCATCGATGTAAATTTTCTTACCCGTCCTGAGTATATACTCAAATCTCCTCTTGACACCTTTGAAGTTTTCAACAGCTGCGATGATTTTCTCATCCTGGATGTTGAGGTGTTTAGCGATGGCAATGGCCACCAAGCTGTTTTCTACATTGTGCATGCCACCCATGTTCAATTGGATGTTCTTCAACTGCCAATCAGGACCGATCACATCATATTGATAAGCACCGTCTTGAATTTTGAGAGAAGCAACATGGATATCTGCTGCAAGATCATGCACAGCATAACTAAGGTGATGGGGAACATTAAAATCTTTTTCCCGCTTCAATCCTTTCTTGGTCAACAGCAAACCATTTTCTTTCATGTTGCCTGCGAACTGAAGGAATGCCAATTCCATTTCCTCCGCTGTGCCATAGATATCCAAATGGTCAGGATCCATGGAAGAGATGGAGATAACATCAGGATAGAGCTTGAGAAAACTTCTATCATACTCATCTGCCTCGATAACGGCAACAGGATTGCGGTCACTCCAAAAATTGGTTTGATAATTGGTGGAAATGCCTCCCAGGAATGCATTGCATCCATATGCAGTATCCCGGAGGATGTGCGCAACCATGGTGGAAGTGGTGGTCTTTCCATGCGTACCCGCAATGCAAATATTGTAGGTTCCCTTTGAAATGATTTGCAAAACATCGCTGCGTTTCAGCAATTCAATATGCTGATCCCTGCAATATTGCATGATCCTGTTGTCAGCTGGGATTGCGGGGGTATATACAATGATGTCTGCATCTACTGGAATACAGGATGGATCATCTTCATAATGAACCTTGATGCCTTCCTCCGCCAGTGTTTGGGTAAGTGCTGTCTCCGTTTTGTCATATCCGGTTACCATGACACCCTGGTGTTGAAAGAAGCGAGCGAGCGCACTCATCCCGATTCCACCGATACCGATGAAATAAGCTTTTTTGATGGATGATATGTTGATTGCGCCTGTCATTTTCTTTTTTCCATTGTATTGATCATCAGTCTTGCGATTTCATCATCTGCATGAAGGGTGGCCAGTTGTTTGGCGGCAGCTGAGAATGCATGACATTTTTCGGGATCGATCACCAATTCCAGCATCCTGTCAACCAGCTCATTTTCAGCACTGGAATCTTTTACCATGATAGCGGCCCCATTCTTCACCAAAACAGAGGCATTGACGGTCTGATGATCTTCTGCAGCATGAGGATATGGCACCAATATGGATGGCTTTCCCAATGCACAGATCTCTGCCAAAGCAATGGCACCAGACCTTGACACAACAATATCTGCTGCTTTATAGGCATAGTGCATTTTGCTGATGAATTCGGTTACACAGAGTTCTTTTCTTTTTCTCAGCGCTGACGAAACCAATTCCAAATTTCCTTTTCCGGTTTGCCATATCAACTGCACACCTGAGGCAATGATCCGGTCCATCCCTTTGGCGACAGCAGCATTGATGCTCCTCGCACCCAGACTGCCCCCCATTACAAGGATCGTTGGCTTGCCTTGCTTCAATCCAAAAAACTCCATTGCATCTTCAGTGCTTACGACTGCATTGACAATTTCATGGCGAACCGGATTACCGGTGCGGATAAGACGATCCTGAGGGAAGAATTTGGCCATGCCTTCTGTTGCCACCATGATCAGATCGGCTTTCTTTCCCAGCATCATGTTGCTTTTCCCTGCAAAAGAATTCGCTTCATGCAGGAAGGTGGCGATGCCTTTTTGCTGCGCATACCTGAGCACCGGAAAACTTGAATATCCTCCCACCCCAAAAGCAGCATCGGGCTTGAATTCATTGAATATCCTGCGCACCTGCAAAAAGCTTTTGATCAGCTTAAACGGCAGACTCCAGTTTTTGTAAAGTGCTTTTCGGTTGAAACCGGCAATGTCCAATCCTTCAATTGTATATCCAGCCTGGGGAACTTTTTCCATTTCCATCTTTCCCTTGGCCCCAATAAAAAGAATTTGAATGGATGCATCTATTTTGCGCAGGGCATTGGCAACAGCAATCGCAGGGAAGATATGCCCCCCTGTACCGCCACCTGCTATGATGATCCTGCTCAATTTCATTTTTCTGAATCTTTTTTTGTGGTTACAGGTATTGCCTCTCCTTCTGCCTTTTCTACATTTCTTGCTACACTCAGGATGATGCCAATGGCAAGACAAGTAAAGAGGAATGAACTTCCCCCCATGCTCACCAAAGGAAGTGTCACTCCTGTTACCGGAAACAGGTTAACATTTACTGCCATATTGGCCATTGCCTGTATCACAAGAGTGAAGCTGAGGCCGAGAGATAAGAAAGCACCGAAAGCATAGGGGCATTTTTTCATGATCCTGATGCAACGGTAGAGGAATAACAAGTAGATCAACAGAATCAAGGCACCTCCTGCCAAACCATATTCTTCGATGATAATAGCATAAACAAAATCTGAATAGGGATGTGGCAGGAAATTCCTTGCCTGACTGTTACCAGGTCCGAGTCCCATCCAGCTGCCTTTGGCAATGGCAATCTTGGCTTGCTGTACCTGGTAGGACACTTCTTGTTTGTCGGCATACATAAAATTCTGTACCCTCTTGATCCAGGTTTCAACCCTTCCTTTTGTCAATATGGAAGGCAATGGGTCTGACTTTCCTTCGGCTTCATTGTAATAGAGCTTGGCAAACCCGATCAACATAGACAAGGGAATGGCTGCGATCAACATTACCAGCAAAAGATGTTTGATGCTGGCTCTTCCGATGAAAAGCAAAATAAGACTGGTGGCACCTGTGAGAAGAGCCGTAGAAAGATTGGCAGGCGCAATCAATCCACAGATAAGAAGCACTGGCCCGATCACAGGAAGAAACCCTTTCTTAAAATCTTTGATGTTTTCCTGCCTTTTGCTCAATTGACGGCTTAGGTACATAAACAAGGCGAGCTTGGCAAGATCAGAAGTCTGAAAAGTCAGGTTGATGATGGGGAGTCTGATCCAACGATTGGCATCATTGAGGTTGGTGCCAAAAAACAATGTATAAACAAGCAAAGGAATAGATGCAATGAACAATATCTGTGCCACCCTGGAATAGATGGTATAGTTGACAAGATGGGCAAAGTAGATGATGGCCAATCCAGCTGCAATGAAAACAATCTGCTTGAACAAATAGGATTCCGTGCTCTTGGAAAGTTTGTAAGCAAGGGTTCCCGTGCTGCTGTATACCGCCAACAAACTCATCATGGTGAGCAATACCACGATCGCCCAGATGACCTTATCACCTTTGGTGCGACTGGTTATGCTGCCCAGTGAATATTGTTTGATATCGATGCTTTCGTTCTGCATGTTTGATCAGAGTTCGAGTACAGCTTTTTTGAATTGTGCGCCCCTGTCTTCATAGTTTTTGAAAAGATCAAAGCTTGCACAGGCAGGGCTCAGCAAAACAGCATCCCCTTTGGATGAAACCGAATAGGCTTTTTGCACTGCATCCAGGGCACTATCAGCATCGATTATCTTTTCAACAACTCCTTCAAATGCTGCATGGATCTTTGCGTTATCAACCCCCATGCATACGATGGCTTTTACTTTTTCAGCAACCATTGAACGGATCAACTCATAATCATTCCCCTTGTCAACTCCCCCCAGGATCAATGTAACCGGCTTGTCCATGCTCTCCAGTGCAAACCACGTACTGTTGACATTGGTAGCCTTGGAGTCATTGATGAAGTCAATGCCTCTTACGGTGGCCACCTTTTCCATTCTGTGTTCCAGGCTTTCAAAGGAAGCGACTGCATCCCTGATCCTGTCTTTCCGGATCCCAACAACCGATGTTGCAACAGCCGCTGCCATTGTATTGTACTGGTTGTGTTTTCCTTTGAGTGCAAAATCAAAAATGCTCATCGACATGGTTTCTCCTTGCTTCACATGCATGGTGCCGTCTTTGATAAAGGCTCCTTTTGGCAATTCTCTTTGCATACTGATGGGTAATGGTTTGGAATGAAATGGGTATTTATCGAGATAGGCCGAGGTTACAGGATCGTCTGCGTTGTAAATGAAGAAATCCTCTTCGGTCTGGTTTTTAACGATGTTGAATTTGGCTGTGATGTATTTTTCAAAATTGTAGTCGTATCGATTGAGGTGATCCTCCGTGATATTGGTCAGAACGGCTACATCAGGCCTGAAGGAAATGATATCATCCAACTGAAAACTGCTGATCTCTACCACATACAGTGGCTTGGGATCCACCGCGATCTGGCGGGCGATGGAATTACCAATATTGCCCACCAGCGCACAATCCAATCCACCTGCTTTGCATACCTGATAGATCATGGAAGTGGTGGTAGTCTTGCCATTGCTCCCGGTGATACCGATGATCCTGCTGTCACCTTTGTGTCTGTAGGCGATCTCCATCTCACTCAATACCGGTATCCCTTTTTGAATGATTTCTTTGACCATGGGATTGTTGTGGGGTATACCCGGACTCTTCATGACTTCATCTGCATTCAGAATCTGTTCGGAAGAATGCTTGCCTTCTTCGAAATTGATCCTGTTGGCCTCCAGTTCATATTTATAATGGTCTTTCAACAGTCCCTCATCAGAAAGGAAAACATCATATCCCTGCTGTTTGCAGAGCAGGGCTGTTCCCACTCCACTCTCTCCTCCTCCCAATATGACAATTCTCTTTTTCAATTTTATTCTGTTCCTTTTATCTGATTTTCAATGAAAGGATGGCAAACACAACAAACAAGATGGTCACGATCCAGAAACGTACTGCGATCTTGCTCTCATGGTACCCTTTTTTCTGGTAGTGATGGTGCAAAGGACTCATCAGGAAAACCCTTCTGCCTTCACCGTATTTCTTTTTGGTATACTTGAAGTATCCTACTTGGATCATCACACTCAGGTTTTCGACCAGAAAGACTGCACAAAAAATTGGGATCAGCAATTCTTTTCTGACGATGATGGCCAACGAGGCAATGATCCCACCCAATGCAAGGCTTCCGGTATCGCCCATGAATACCTGGGCAGGATAGGTATTGTACCAAAGGAAGCCGATGCAGGCCCCTATCAGTGCTGCAATGAAAATGGATACTTCACCCAAGTTGGGGATGTACATGATGTTGAGGTAGTCTGCCAGGATCAGGTTTCCGCTGGCATAGGCAAACAAAGCCAGACAAGCTCCGATGATGGCTGACACGCCTGTTGCCAGTCCATCCAACCCATCCGTGATATTGGCACCATTGGATACCGCCGTCACGATGAAGATGATCACAACCATATAAACCACCCATCCATATTGCCTCATGGATGCAGGCAATAATTTTGCATAGTTGAATTCATGATCCTTGATAAAAGGGATGGTGGTAACCGGTTCGTTGGCTTTTACAAAGTACCTGACACCGCCCTGGTATTTTATTTCACTGGCTCCCACTGGCTTCACCTGGCCCTTGTACTCTCTCATCACTTTCACATTGTCATTGAAAAGCAAGGTCAGGCTGATGATCACGCCAAGTCCAACTTGTCCTAATATTTTGAACCAACCCGCCAAACCATCGTCGTTGCCTTTTTTGTAAGCAATTCCTTTTTGTTGTGCAATACGCTTGGCCCTCAGTTTCAGGTAATCATCTACAAATCCTACCAATCCCAACCAAATGGTACTGAGCAGCAACAACTTGATGTATACTTTGTCAAGATTGGCGAACAGCAAAGTGGGTATGAGAATTCCCAATAAGATGATGAAACCACCCATGGTGGGAGTTCCCTTCTTTTGTTCCTCACCTTGCAAGCCCAATTCACGCACACTCTCTCCAACCTGTAATTTGCGGAGCAGGTTGATGATCCTTTTTCCGTAGACCATGGTAATGGTCAGCGAGAGCAATACTGCCAGCATTGACCTGAAAGTGATGAACTGGAAGAGTCCTATCCCCGGAAAGCGGAGATGTTCCTGTTGCATCCATTGGTAAATGTGATAGATCATTGTTTTTTATTTTTCCAGTTCGCTGATGGTTTGAAGCAATACAGTCCGGTCGTCAAATGGAAATCGCTCCCCTTTGATCTCCTGATATTTCTCATGCCCTTTGCCTGCCACCAAGATGATATCTTCTTCACGCGCCATCATCACAGCTGTGCGAATGGCTTCCTTTCGATCAGGGATCATCAAAACTTTTCTCTTCAAATCAAAGTCCATTCCCTCCACCATGTCTTGCAGGATCTGCTGTGGATCTTCAGACCGTGGATTGTCGGAAGTGAAAACGGCCTTGTTGCTGAACTCAGCTGCAGCTTCCCCCATCAGTCTTCGTTTGGACCTGTCCCGGTCGCCCCCGCATCCTACAACAGTGATGACTTGCTCACCGCCTTTCTGCATTTTCTTGATGGTCGACAACACATTCAGCAGGGCATCGGGAGTATGGGCATAATCCACAATGGCTGTGATGTTCATGTGCGGTGACACGATGCAATCGAAACGACCTTCAGCCCCTGTCAGATCACTGAGGGTCTGAAGAACATCTTGCTTGTCTTCACCGAGACATATGGCTGCAGCATATACTGCCAGGAGATTGTAAGCATTGAATTCTCCAATCAGCCTGAAATGAACATCCATTTCATTGACCAGCATTTGGAGACCGGTAAAGCCATTTTCGATGATCCTTCCCTTGAAATCTGCAATGGACCTTAGGCTGTAATAAAATTTATCAGCAGCGATATTCTGGAGCATGATTGTACCATTCTTATCATCCATATTGCTGATAGCAAATGCAGAAGAAGCAAGATCATCAAAGAATTTCTTCTTGACCCGGATGTATTCGTTGAATGTTTTGTGATAATCGAGGTGATCGTGCGAAATATTGGTGAAAATGGCTCCGGCGAAATGCAGTCCTGCGATGCGCTGCTGGTGAACTGCATGGCTGCTGACTTCCATGAACACATGGGTACAACCCGCATCCACCATTTCGCTCAACAATTTGTTCAATGCAACGGGATCAGGAGTAGTATGGGTTGAAGGGAGCATCCTTTCACCGATGATGTTGTTGACGGTGGATATCAGTCCGCTTGTATGATCCAAGGCCGTAAACAATTTGTACAACAGGGTGGCCACTGTGGTTTTACCATTGGTTCCTGTAACGCCCACCAATTTGAGTTTTTGGGAAGGTTCACCATAAAAGGCATGGGCGATGATGCCCGCTGCTTGGGCTGAATCCTGTGTTTGTATGTAGGTGGTGGTTGACTGTATGGTTGCTGGCAGTATTTCACAGACAATTGCACTTGCCCCTTTTTCAATGGCAGCGGCAATATGATCGTGTCCATCCTGATTCACTCCCTTGACAGCAATGAAGCAAGTGCCCGGTGTCACCTTTCGAGAGTCTATCTGCACATCTTGTATTGGCAGATCGGTGCGACCGCTAAGCGACTTGATTCTTACATTGTATAATATGTCTTGCAACAATGCCATCAATTGACAGGGTTTCCAAGTGTGAGATAAATGGTTTGTCCTTTTTGAATCATGGTACCGGGAAGAATTGACTGTGCTGTCACTTTTCCCTTTCCAGTAGCGATCACTTGCAATTGCTGTTTTTCCAAAAGCCCCAACGCATCTTTCAATCCAAATCCAATCAGGTCAGGCATTGCATTCTTGTTCACCCCAAGATCGCGGGCAACATAAGCCTGTTGGCTGACGGCCATGGTGGCATATTCTTTTACTTTTCCTGAATCAGTCACCTTAAGGTTTACCCCTTTTGCAATCAACCTGAAATCAGCATCCGTTCCTCTCCAGGTTGTTTTTGAACTATCAGCATACCTTGTATGCTTGTAGTTGGCATACAAAACCGGATCAACGGTGAAAAGCTTGTCAGCAATGGCTTTGAAAACCGGACCAGCAATTTGTGCACCGTAATATTTGGCGGCAAAGGGTTTGTTTTTGATCACCACGATGCAGGAGTATTTGGGCTGATCAGCAGGAAAATACCCTGCGAAAGATGATTGATAAATATGATCTCCATATCCTTTGTTACCATTGGCCACCTGGGCAGTACCCGTCTTTCCGGCAAGGGTGTAATAAGAACTTCTCAGGCTTTTTGCTGTGCCGTTGATCACAACACCTTCCAGGCATGTCCTGAGCTGTTGCAGGGTCTTTTTGCTGCAGATTGAATCTTCGATCACAACGGGATTGAATGCTTGCAGCAACTGTCCATCTTTCATGATGGCATTGACCAAATAAGGTTTCATCATTTTACCACCATTGGCGACTGCATTGTATACCATGAGGGTCTGAAGTGGACTCACAGAAATGTTATACCCAAAACTCATCCAGGGCAGCGTTACATTGCTCCAGTATTTACTGTTCGGATCCGGAATGGAAGACCTGGATTCCCCTACCAGACCAATACCGGAAGGACGGTTGAGGTGCAGCCGTTCAAGATGGGAGATGAATTTTTTAGGATTCTTATAGTAATGGTTGACAGCCAGCTTCGCCATGCCCACATTTGAACTCAGCTCAAACGCTTGCTGGTAGGTCACATCAGTATGATTGTGTCGCTCACTGTCCCATACCGTTCTTCCACTAAAATCCCATTTGCCTCCTTCAATATTCACATGGCTTCCCAGGGTGATATATTGATCTTCGAGTGCTGCCAACAGGGTCATGAGCTTGAAGGTTGACCCTGGCTCAGATCGGGTGATGGCATAGTTCAGATCTTCGATATAGGATCCATCAGACTGACGACCCAGGTTGGCGATGGCCTTTATCTTACCGGTCTTTACCTCCATAACGATGCAGCTACCGGTTAGGCACTCATTTTCTTGCATGACTTTTAGCAGTGCCTGTTCCGCTACATCCTGGATGTTGATGTCCAATGTAGTGATGACATCCTTCCCATTCTGTGATTCAATTTCATAACCCTCAACCGGAACATATGCACCCCCGGCAATTCTTCTTACCAGTCTTTTGCCTGTCACTCCCTTTAGCAAGCTGTCATAGGTTTTTTCCAATCCAACACTTTTGGTTACCAACCTGCCACTCGCATCTCTGTATTCGCGGGAAAGACCAATGGTTCTGTTTGCCAGCAATCCAAAAGGAGCGATCCTTTTTTCTTTTTCGATGAATATGAAACCGTTCTTGTTCTTGTTTTTGCTGATGAACTTGATGTTCCTGAGTTGCTGATATTGATCGAAGCTGATGTTCTTGTGCAACAAATGATAACGGTCTTGTCGGTTGAATACTCCCAACAACTCCCGCTTGTAATCGGAAGCTGTGCCATCTGCCAGAATGTTGGACAACTCAATCGCAAGGCTGTCTACATTTTTCTTGAATCGTTCCCCGTTTTTTTCCTGAATACCTTCTGCACCAAAATCCAGGTATATGTCAAAAAAAGGTATGGAGCTGCTCAACATCCTGCCATCCTCGCTCAGGATGGAGCCACGTTCTGCATCAATTTCCCTGTACTCCAGGTGCAGGCTGTCACTCAGTGATTTCCAATATCCCCCTTCAACGGTCTGAATGTAAAAGGCCTTTCCAAATATGAAAACCCCCAGTATCAACATGACCATGTACACCAGGTAACTACGCCACAATATGTCCTTCTTCGTTTCCAAAATCAGTTTTTCGTTTCAATTTTTGGGTTATTGCTATCCGCAATGATCACGGGGGGAACAAGAATTTCCTTCACACCAAATGGCGCGACCGACTTAATAACTTCAGATTGTTTTGTCATGAACATCCATTCACTCTTGACCATCTTGTATTCATATTGGAGGTCCTTCAACTCTTTGCTGGTCCTGCTGATATCTTTGATTGCTTTCTCTGCGTGATGACCATTGTAGATATAGGCCACAGCAAGTGCTGACAGATACAGAAAAAAAGGAACGTTCCTGACCAACCAAACCTGATTGATCCCAAACCATTTGATATCCCTTTTTTGCTCTTTCATTTTTTATATTATTTTTTGACACCCACTCTTAACCTTGCACTTCTTGACCTTGGGTTCTTTTTCAATTCTTCATCCGATGGTTCTATTGGCTTTTTGGTAAGCGGTTCGAAGGGCTTTGCTGCGCGGGTTCCATAAACAGGATCCAACGCTCTTGCCTCCTCATCCCCTTCTTTAAAAAACTGCTTTACAGACCTGTCTTCAATGCTGTGAAAGGTGATGACCGCCATTCTTCCTCCAGGCTTGAGCATATCCACAGACTGGCGCAGAAGATCATGGAGTGATCCCAGTTCATCATTGACAGCCATTCGCAGTGCCTGAAAAACCTGTGCCAGGTATTTATTAGGATTCCCTTTAACAACGGGGGCGATGGCATCTTTCAGCTCCTTGATCGTTCGAATGGCCGTATGGCGGGAGTGTTCCGAAAGAAGTTGAGACAAGGTTTTGGCATTGGTTACTTCGCCAAAATCCTGAA
>RFVQ01000066.1 GCA_009922495.1 Chitinophagia bacterium | reverse complement strand
TCATTTTCCGGATCATGGGGCGGATAGAGAATGCTTCCGCTCATCATGTCATGACCACGGGGTTCAAACATCAGTCCCTTTCGGATCCAATCAAATTCGCGCAGGAAATGCTGCCGCTTTTCACTCATGTTTTTGCCCTCCAGCGCAGGCCCCCCTGACACAACCAGTCTTACTGGATTGCCACAGGTGTGGGCATCGACACATTGGAATACATGACCGGACAACTGATGGGAAACATTGCTCAATGGCAGGGAAAGAGGTTGGGTTGGCATAGGCTACAATTTAAAAAAAATGAGCGAAATTCGGTGTCCAATCATTCGCTGATGGAAACATATGGCAAAATACTGTTGATCGCCATGCCCATATTTCTCTTTCTTGTATTGCTGGAGAAATGGTATGGCTGGAAAAAAGGCCAGGATACGGTTCGCATCATGGACATGGTCTCATCGCTGACATCCGGTGTAACGAATGTTACCAAAGATGTATTGGGATTGAGTGTGGCCATCATCAGTTATGGCTGGATGAAGGAAAAGTTTTCCATTGCACAGATCGATGAAGGAATAGCCACCTATGTCATTGCCTTCATTGCACTGGATTTTTCTGGTTACTGGATCCACAGGATTCAGCACAAGACCAACCTGTTCTGGAATGCGCATATCATCCACCACAGCAGCGAGGAGTTCAATTTGGCCTGTGCCTTGCGACAGAGTATTTCAGTATTTTTCAAGCTGTTCACTTTCTTTCTTTTGCCTGCTGCTATTCTGGGGGTTCCTGGCAATGTAATTGCAGTGGTGGCCCCTTTGCATCTTTTCATCCAGTTCTGGTATCATACGCAGCATATCGACAGGATGGGGTGGCTGGAGCATGTGATCGTAACGCCATCCCACCACCGTGTACACCATGCCATCAATCCGGAGTATATCGATAAAAACTATTCACAGGTTTTTATCTTATGGGACAAGCTCTTTGGCAGTTTTCAGGAAGAAAGAAAAGAGGTGCCTCCCGTTTATGGCATCACAAGGCCTGCTGCTACCTGGAATCCGATCAGGATCAATTTTCAACACCTCTTGTTGTTGATCAGGGATGCATGGAGAACCCGAAATTTCAGCGATAAATTGAAGATCTGGTTCATGCCTACCGGATGGAGACCCGCAGACGTGAGTGAAAAATATCCTGTTTACAAGATCGATGATGTTTATGCGTTAGAGAAGTATGACCCAAAGGCAAGCAAGGGATTACAGGCCTGGTCAATGATGCAATTGATTTTCCTTTTGTTTTTCATATCCTTTCTTTTCGGCAACATTGCCAGCATAGGGAGTCCGGGAATATTCCTTTACGGTGCCTTCATCTTTCTCTATGTCTATGCGATGACAGAGTTGATGGACAAGAGTCGTTATGCACCCTACTGGGAAGCCCTGAAAATGCTGACAGGATTTTACCTGATCTTCACAACAAGGGGTTGGTTCGGTGCAGAAAAATGGCTGGCTTCAGCCCCTTATTTTGTAGTGGCTTATTTGTTGCTGGCAATGTACCTATCGACCAGCTTTTCCATCAAACGCAGTGTGAGTGTACCTTCCGAGAGGATGAGGTCATGAAACTTTCTCACATCAAATTTATCCCCCAAGGCTGAAGTGGCACGCTGGCGGAGTTCCTTGATCTTGAGTTCCCCCATCTTGTAAGCCAGGGCTTGTCCTGGCCAGGCGATGTATCGGTTGATTTCTGTATTGACTTCATGCAGAGAAAGTGCTGTATTGGATGCCAGGTAATCCACTGCCTGCTGTCGGCTCCATCCCTTGGCATGCAATCCCACATCGATCACCAATCGGCAGGCCCTCCACATGTCGTAGGTGAGTTGTCCGAATTTACTGTATGGATCCTTGTACAAACCTATCTCTTCGCCCAATGACTCTGCGTAGAGGCCCCACCCTTCTCCAAATGCATTCACATAAAGATTTCTTCTGAAGGAAGGAAGATTCTCCAGTTCCTGTGTGAGCGACATTTGCAGGTGATGGCCTGGAACAGCTTCGTGCAACGTCAGTGCTTCCAGTGTATACAATGTTCTTGAAGGAAGGTTATAGAGGTTCACCCAATAATGACCAGCCCTGGTGCTGTTGATCGGCGAAGGTGAATACCTGCCGGCAGTATAGGTAGGCGCGATCTCTGCAGGAACCGGTTCTACTCCATAAGGTTGCCGAGGAAGGCGACCAAAGAGGGATGGTAATTTTCCATCGATTTTTTTGGCGATGAAGGACGCCTCTTTCAGCAGCTCCTCTCCCGTTTTGGGATAGAATCTTGGATCGGTCCTGAGCGATTGAATGAAGTCCTGCATGGAACCTTTGAATCCCACCTGATCCTTCACTTGCTTCATGGCTTTTTGAATGCGACTGACTTCTGCCAAACCAATTTGAAAGATGGAATCATAGTGGAGGTCAGTAGTGGTGAAATGACGCACCCGCTCCTGGTAGAAATCCAGACCGGACGGAAAGAACTGTGCACCCGGTTTTTTAGGTGCCTTGGGCAAGTATTCTTTTTCGAAAAAAGTTTTGACGGAGCGGTATCCACCCACCACCTTTTCCATGATGGTTGCCTTGGCTTCTGTCAATATTTTTTGCCACTCTGCATCGGCAATGCCAGAAGGTTTTTGCTGAAAGGGTTTCCAGAACTGTGACTGCTCAGGTTTTTCTACGATGTGGATCTCGTAGGTATTGTTGAAACTTTTGATCACATCATAGGGTTGTGCAATGCCTACGGCCAATCCTTCTCTGATCAATCCAAAATGTTCTTCCATGTAACGGGGAACATCGGAAAGCCTTTTGAGGTAATCCGATGCATCCGCAGCATTCCTGATGACGGTATTGGACATCCCCGTGATATTGGTATGAAAGCCTCCTTCAGAAAGCAGGGGATTGAGATAGGATCTGTATTGGTAATCCGAGATATCATCTTCCAGGCTGTACAACAAAAGCTCGGCATTGATCTCGTCTGCAAAACCGAGGCTGCTTCGATCGATCTGTTGAATCCTTCTTTGGATTTCCAATGCAAAATCATGACTCCGTTTTGCTGCTGCTGCTCCATGCAAACCCAGTGGAAAGCCGCTGTTTTGATCTAATTTTCTTTCCTGCTCTCTGAAGGCACGTATGTCCAACAATGCCTGTTTCAAAATGGGATGGGCGGGTTCTGGTGCCGTTTGTGCAAGGGATAAAAAAGATCCGATGCAAAACAAAAAAGCAAAAACGATGGCTTTCATGAAGAGGATTTATTCGGTTGTGCGGTTGACCTGCAAAGGATTGGCCTCTTTCAGTTCATCCGGAAGCAATGCATCGGGGAAATTTTGAAAAGCCAGGGGCCTCGCAAAACGCTTGATCGCATCGGGACCCACCGAGCCATATCTTGCATCAGTTGAGGAAGGAAAGGGACCGCCATGTTGCATGGCATGGCATACTTCTACTCCTGTTGGCACACCGTTAAAAATGATCCTTCCGCATTTGCCTTGGATGGTTTGCAGCAGTTCGGCATGTGATCTGATTTCCGCTTCTGTTGCCATGACCGTGCAAGTCAGTTGTCCTTCTACAGCATCTGCCACAGCCTGCATTTCAACAATATCGCTGCAGGAGACCACAAGAGAAAAAGGTCCGAATACTTCCTGGTGCAGCAATGGGTTGGACAAAAACGCTTTTCTGCTGATAGGCTTCTGTTATGCCTACATGCAGCATGGATCCAACTTGAATGCCTGCCATCTTTTCACCCAATGATTGAACAAAAGATTGCAGCGCTTCCCCTTCCAGTCCCACGATGATACCGGGATTGGTGCAGAATTGTCCGACACCCAAGGTGATGGAATCTGCATACATCTTGGCTATTCCATCGGTATCTGTGGACAGTTTTTCATTGAAAAGAAAAACGGGATTGACACTGCCCATTTCAGCAAAGACCGGAATCGGTTCTTTGCGTTGGTTGGCCCAATTGAAAAGCGCCATTCCTCCGGAATAAGATCCTGTGAATCCCACTGCCTTCGCATGCTCATTTTTCACCAATGCTTCGCCCACTGCATGTGAAGCTCCGTGAAGATGGATGAATATATCCTCTGAGAGACCAAAAGCATGCAATGCTTTCTGGATAGCCCCTGCCACGAGCTCCGAGGTTTCAGGATGCGCAGGATGTGCTTTTACGACCACCGTGCAACCTGCCGCCAAAGCAGATGCTGTATCTCCACCTGCAGTGGAATAGGCATAGGGGAAATTGCTGGATCCAAAAACCACTACCGGACCCATCGGTACCAGCATTTTCCTGATGTCTGGACGTGGGGGTACGCGATCCGGAATCGCAGTAGTGATGCGGGCTTCCAACCAATCACCTTTTTCACAGGCATCGGCATAGCTATTCATTTGAAACAGGGTCCTTGCCCTCTCTCCCTTTAATCTTGCTTCAGGAAGATGCGTTTCGCGCATGGTCGTTTGGATCAGCTCTTCTCCCAGCGCTTCAATCTCTTTGGCAATGCTGCGCATCAGGTTTGCCCGGGCAGCGCGAGACAGTTGTGAAAAGGATTTGAAAGCTATGGCGGAGCGTTGCATGGCCTGGGCCACTTCAGCAATGGATGCGTCTTTGTACATGCTTATAATTTTGGTCTGGTGGCGATGCCGTCTCTGATCACTTTCAATACCCTTTCTCTTTCTTCTCCGATCAGGGGCAAACGGGGAGCTCGGACATGCTCTGTTCCAATCCCGGTTTCGACAGCGGCCAGCTTGATGTATTGAACCAATTTGGGATGGATATCAAGTTCCAACAAGGGCATGAACCAACGATAGATGGCAATGGCTTCTTCCATCCTGCCTGCTTTTACCAGGTTGTACATGACCACGGTCTCTTTGGGGAAGGCATCCACCAAACCTGCCACGAGCCCATCTGCTCCAAGCGCCAGTTCTTCAACTGTCAGCGGATCAACGCCACAAAGGATGGCAAACCTAGTGCCAAAACGATTGCGCAAACGGGTGATATTCGTAACATCGCGGGTAGATTCCTTGATGGCATTGATGTTGGGCAGTGCTGCCAATTCAGCAAACATATCAAGTGTAACATCAATTTTATAGTCAACCGGATTGTTGTAGATCATCACCGGCAGATCCGTTGAGGAAGCAACAGCCTTGAAAAACGCCACTGTTTCCCTGTCATCGGCTTTGTAGCGCATGGGAGGCAATAGCATGAGTCCGTCTGCTCCCCATTCCTTGGCCAGCGCAGCTTGTCGCACGGCTTCTCGTGTGGAGCCTTCCGCAATATTCATGATCACCGGAATTTTTCCAGCCAGTTTGGTTACGGAGAATTTTACCAGCAATTCTTTCTCTTCTATCGTGAGGGTGCTGGCTTCGCCAAGTGAACCTCCAATGATGATGCCATGAATGCCGGCATCCACCTGTGCATCCAGGTTCTTTTCATACATCGCAAGGTCAACCTGATCATTGGCATCAAAAGGAGTAAGCAAAGCGGGGAAAACACCTTTCCATTCGAATGAGGACATAGTTTTTTGTTTTTTTTCAAACATAACAAAAAAGAGGCAGATCTGGTCTTCTGGAATCAGCGCATGGATTTGAAATCTGCGGCAAGAATGTGATACCTTTAAACCTGATTAATTGACTAAAGCATTGGTAGAACAGGAGCTGATAGCGAGATTGAAAGCCGGGGATGGCATCGCCTTCAAGGAATTCGTGGAAACACGTCAGTCCCTTGTTTACAATACCGTGTTGGGATTTCTGCAGAATGCGGAGGATGCGGAAGATGTGACCCAGGATGTTTTCATCAAAATATTTGAATCGATCGGACAATTCAAGGGTGAATCTGCGCTTTCCACCTGGGTTTACCGGGTGGCGGTGACCTCGGCATTGGAGTTCATCCGCAGAAAAAAAAGAAAAAAAAGGTTCGGTTTTTTGAGTCCCATTCTGGGAGAAGACAATGAATTGACCCTGGATCTGCCGGATTTCAACCACCCCGGGGTGGCCTTGGACAACCGGGAAAAGGCAAACATGTTGTTCAATGCAATCAAGCAATTGCCTGAAAATCAACAGATAGCGTTTGTGCTCAACAAGGTTGAGGGACTCAGCTATCAGGAGGTTTCAGCGGTGATGAAAACCAGTCTTTCCGCAGTTGAATCGCTGTTGCACCGGGCAAAAACGAATTTGAAAGAAAATCTTAAAAACTTTTATAACTTGGACCAGTAGCGCAATAAACTGGTCCATTTGTCATCCAAACAAATGTAAGCACCATGAACAAGAGCAAATTCAATACAGAAGAGATCCTCAACAGCCTGGACGGAATTGTCAGGGCGGAACCCAAGCCTTTTCTCTTCACCCGTATCCAGGCCAGGATGATGCAGGAAGAAAAACTTCCTGAGTTGGCGGTACTCCGCTTCATCACCAGACCCGCATTTGTGCTAAGCCTTGCCCTGCTTTTCATTTCCATCAATGCTTATATTGCCCTCAATGATGTGGAAAATGGAAATGGAGAGGAGGTCTCTCAGCCCATCGCTGCTGAATATGTTCAACCCGATGCGCTTCCTTATGAAATAAATGAAATGCCATGATCAGCAAAGCAAAATACAGATGGATGATCCTGCTGGTAGTGGTATTACTGGTCAGCAATATTGTTTTGGCATTTTTCTTGTTTTCAAAGAACAAGAAACCCGATTACAAGAAAATGGCAGAGGAAAGATCCATGTCTTTCTACAAAGATTTGGGATTGGATTCCACTCAGATTGATAGCTTCAAAATTGCGAAAGATGAATTCATCAAGGGGATGAAACCCTCCTGGGGCCATGTGAAAAAACTCAAAGACAGTCTCTATCACTCACTGCCCCATGACCCAAGCGATAGCATTGTTATTTCCCTGTTAGATGGCATTGGGTCTCAAAGCAGGGAAAATGAAAGATTGGCCTTCAGCCACTTTCACCGTTTGAGAAATCTTTGTACTGCAGAGCAACAGGCAAAATTCGACACGTTGCTGCCAAAATTCCTGAACAGGAACCGCAACAGACGTTGATTATTTTTTTACCTTTTTGATAGCTTCCTCCACCAAAGGCTCCAACACCATGTAGCCTTCTTTGGTAGGATGCACCTCGTCACTGGCATAGGCTTTTTTCATGCCATTTCTTTCATCGACTACCGCGCTGTAGAGATCCAGGTAATAAAAGCCTTCCGCATCAGCAAATTCCTTGATACCCTTGTTGAGTGAAATAACTTTTGGCGCCGGTTCCAGCCCGGGCCTCCAGGGGAAATCAAAAGCTGGCAAGACAGAACAGAGGATTACTTTGATTCGATGGGCTCTTGCGAGATGGGCGATGGCTTTGATGTTGTTAAGGGTATGGTGTTCGCTATAAGGACCGGTATTCTGTGCGATATCATTGATGCCGGCTTTCAGCACCAATACATCCGGATTCAATGCCAACACATCATCATACATGCGCAGCAACATCTGCGGCGTTGTTTGTCCGCTTATCCCCCGATCATAATAGGGCTTTCCGGCAAAGAATTCAGGCCTCATGCGCAACCATCCCTCGAAGATGGAATTGCCCAGGAATACAACCCTTCTCTCTCCTTTTTCTTTGGCAGGAACCTTGCTGTTTTGCTCTTCGTATTTCTTGAAATTGGTCCAATCCGACCAGCTGTCATTTATTTTTTTCTGTGACATGGCTTGCGTGGTGAGGAGCAAGAAGAAGAGCGTAAGTTTTTTCATCATGAGGAAGTTAAAAGTTCAAAGAAGGTAGTTGGAGATGGATCAACCATACAATTCAAAATGGATGGATTTCTTGTCTATACCCAAATCCTGTATGCGTTTTCTTGCATCCATGATCATGTCTTTCCACCCGCAGAGATAAAAATGGGGTGCCTCTCTTTTCTCTCGCATCAATTGCTCATAGACAGCATGCACATAACCGGAAGCGTGGCCTTCATGGACCGCCTCTTCTCTTGAGAAAACAGGGATATAGTGAAAACCAGGAAATTTTTCTTTGAGGTCGGTCATCTCATCCAAGTAAATGGCATCCGTATATTTTCTGGTGCCATAGATGAGAAAGATTTCCTTGTGCGGAATATTGTGCCGGTGGATATGCTGCACCATTGAACGGAAGGGAGCAAGCCCTGTACCCGTGCAGATCATGAAGATATCTGTGGTGATCGGATCGGTAAGCGTGAAATGCCCTTGTGCTCCGCGCAGTGGGAACTCAGTACCCACATTTGCAGTATCAAAAAGATAGCCGGTCCCCAGTCCCCCTTCCATCCTCACGATCACCAGCTCAAAAATATTGCTGTCATCGGGAGCAGAGGCGATGGAATAACTGCGCCATCTTTTGTTGGGTTGGTCATGGATGGGAAGATCGAGTGTTACGAATTGTCCAGGTTCGAATTCAAATTTTGTCAATTCGGGGATCTGTATCCAGAATCGTTTGGTGGTGGCGGTTTCATCCTCGATTCTGATGATCTTTCCTGTGCGCCAGGGTTGTGCTGCCATAGTAGGTTGAAAAGGTTGGTTATTAGGAATGATTTTCTTCTTCTTGCTCTTTGATCATCACCATGAAAATGCCGAATACCAGCATCCCCAAGCCGGAATAAAGGTTGATGGGTTGTTTGAGGGAAGCCCCCAAGAGATACCCTACCAGCAGGATGATGGCAACCAGGATAAAGAACAATCCTATCACGAAACTCAGTTGATTCAGTTTTTTTAGCATATGATCCATTTAAAAGAAAATGAAGTTGAGCAGTATGGTGATGATCAGCAAAATGATGCTGAGGGGGCCAACCCTGAGGTACCATTTTTTCTCAGTGGCATAGACCTTCTCTGTGAGAGAATAGACGAGACCCCTGAGTTCATCATCGGACTTGGGTTTGGTAAGCAGGCTCACTACTATGGTGATGACAAAGTTGGCAAGCCAGGAGAAGGATGCTACGATGAAGGCTTGCCCCATGCCGCTGCTGATGGGGAACATAGGTGCAATCCATCCCCCCTTCCCTTCTGCAAGGGTCAGGCCGTGCGTGATGGCTGCCGCAATCGTGCCGCCGAGCAATCCCCAGAAAGCGCCTTCACTGCTGGTTCTCTTCCAGAACATGCCCAGCATGAAGGTGGCGAAAAGCGGACCATTCACGAAGCTGAAAACAAGTTGAAGAAAATCATTGATGTTGTTGAAGCTGGCTGCGATATAGGCAGTGCCGATCGAAAAGAGAATACCAAAAAGGGTGATCATCTTTCCGACATTGAGATAGTGTTTATCCGATTTGTCTTTAACGAAATAGGACTGGTAGATATCATAGGTAAACACAGAATTAAAAGCCGTCACATTGCCTGCCATACCGCTCATGAAGGAGGCGATCAGGGCCGTAATGCCAACACCGAGCAAACCAGTGGGATAATAATGCGAAATCAAAGAGGGCAACGTCATGGTATAATCAATCTCCCCATTGGCTCCCATGGGAATGGCATATCCTTTGGAAGCCAGTGCCGGCTGCATCAGGGCTATGGCCACCACACCGGGAAGAACAACGATGATGGGCATCAGCAGTTTGGGAATGGCCGCAATGATGGGCGTGCGCTGTGCAGCACTCATGTTCTTGGCAATCATGGCTCTCTGTACCACGAGGAAGTCCGTACACCAGTATCCGAATGACATCACAAAACCCAATCCGAAGATGAGCGACATGAAATTGATGCCCATCTTGTTGTGCTCAGCCGTATCCATGTATTTCCAGGCATGGGTCATTTGTGGTTCGAGATTGGCCTTGAGACCTTCCCAACCCCCAGCATCCTGCAATGCCACAATGATGAGTGGCGACAATCCCAAAACGATCAGAAAGAACTGCAATACCTCATTGTATACTGCACTGGTAAGTCCGCCCATGAAGGTATAAACCATCACAATCCCGGCAGCGGCCCAGATGCAGAGATCAAAATTCCATCCCAGGATGACCTCCAAAAGCTTGGCAAGAGCATACAATGATATACCGGAGGAAAAAACAGTCATTACTGCAAAGGTCAGCGCATTCAATGCCCTGGTTTTTTCATCAAAGCGAAGCTTGAGGTATTCCGGAACACTTCTGGCCTTGCTGCCATAATAAAACGGCATCATGAAAACACCCAGAAAAACCATGGCGAAGATGGCACCCACCCAATAAAAATGGACGGTCATGATGCCATATTTGGCGCCGGATGCCACCATTCCCAATACTTCTTGTGCTCCCAGGTTGGCGGAAATGAAGGCCAGGCTGGTGATCCAGAGGGGTATGCTTCGGTTGCTGTTGAGAAAATCATTGCTGGATTTGATCCTTTTTTTGATGATAAATCCTACTGCAATGACAAATACGAAGTACAGGAAAATGATGAGGTAGTCCGCAAAATGAAGTCTCATGGCAATCGTTGGTTGGGTTAAACGAATTTAATTTAAGGAATAATTCAACACCATCCGGATATTGTCGAAAATATGAGGGTTGGATCACGATATTTTCGTTGATATTTTTTTAATTTTATCCCAACACTTAAACCAAGAGAATATGTCAAACCAAGAATTCAGTCCCAAAGAGATCAATCCACTGGGAAGTTTAGACGAATGGGAAGACGACCTGCTGGAGCGCTATCCTGATCCTGAGAAAATCGCGAGTGCCAAATCGACTGAAGCCTACAGGAACTACGAGGAACCTGCAAGGGATACCGTACGTGAATTCTATCGCTTGAACCATACTTATCAGACTTATGATTTTGTGATGGAGAAGAGAAGGCAATACCTCTCTTTTGACAAGAAGGAAATGCCTATCTGGGATGCCTTTGATTTTCTGAATGAGTTGGTGGATGATTCTGATCCTGATACTGATCTTGACCAGTTTCAACATTTGCTGCAAACATCAGAAGCCATCCGCAACGATGGTCACCCTGACTGGATGGTGCTCGTGGGTTTGATGCATGACATGGGTAAGGTGCTCTGTCTTTTTGGTGAACCGCAATGGGCCGTGGTGGGTGATACCTTCCCGGTGGGTTGTGCTTATTCCGACAAGATCATTTACTCAGAATTCTTCCAAGAGAATCCTGATTACAACAATCCCAACTACAATACGAAATACGGCGTCTATCAGCCCAATTGCGGTCTTCGCAATGTGCACATGAGCTGGGGACACGATGAATACATCTATCAGATGATGAAAGACCATCTGCCCGAAGAAGGATTGTACATGCTTCGTTACCACTCTTTCTATGCATGGCACCGCGAAGGAGCCTATGATCATTTGTTGGACGACCATGACAGGAAGATGTTGAAATGGGTAAAACTGTTCAATCCGTATGACCTCTATTCAAAATGCCCTACCCCTCCGGATTGGAAAGTA
>RFVQ01000065.1 GCA_009922495.1 Chitinophagia bacterium | reverse complement strand
ATCATCATGTATTTCTTTCCGGTCTCCTTGCAGGCCTGTACGATCTTCATGCAATCCTCCACGCTGGTGGCCATGGGAACGGTACAAGCCACATGCTTGCCGGCATAAAGGGCCTTCAGCGATTGTTCTGCATGGTTGGGGATGGGGGAATTGATGTGCACTGCATCGATGTTGGGGTCTTTCAGCAATTCATCATAATCGGAATATCTTTTTTCAATGCCAAAGGCATCACCGATGGCATTGAGTTTTTCAACGTTTCGCTGACAGATGGCATACATGTTGGCATGCGGATGACGCTGGTAAATGGGGATGAACTCTGCACCGAATCCCAATCCTACAATGGCAATGTTGATCTTCATTTGATATGTTGTTTTAAAAATTGAATACTGTCATTGACAAGCTGCATTTCACTGTCGAACATCTTGCGCCAGATATTGGCCGCCGCCAGCTTGGTGCTGAAGGCCTCAATGCTGATCATGCCCGTATATCCTATAGATGACAATGCAGAGAGGATACTTTCGAAATCAACATGCCCGCTGCCCAAGGTTCCCCGGGTATTCTCAGAAAGCTGCACATGCACCAACCGTTGGCCCATTTTGCGGATCGCTTCTCCCAGGTTGGTTTCCTCAATGTTGGCATGGAAAGAATCGAACATGAGCTGGCAGTTGGGATGGTTGACTTCATCGACAAGGGCGATCAGTTCATCCGCACAGGAAACCAGGTAACTTTCAAAACGATTCAGGTATTCCAAGCCCATGGTGATCCCAAGTGATTGGGCATGTTCTGCGAGGGCATGGAGGTTTTCAATGGCCCAGGATCTTTCTGCAGCTGAAGCGGGGCTTCCCGTGAAAACACCAAGGGCAGAATGATAGGGGCCGGTCAGCAGTTGGCTGCCCAGGACTGCTGCACAGTCAAGAGCCTGTCTGTTGCGCTCCAATGTTTTTTCTCGCATGGAAGGATCCTGGCTGATCTGGTGGTGATCAGGGCCATTGATGGTCACCGCCACGCGATCCAGCTGCAGCTCATCCAGTTTTTTTCTCCAGGAAGCCCAATGATCAGGGTTGGTATCGAAGATCGGTACTTCCACTCCGTCGTATCCTGCTGCTTTGATCTGTTCCAGAACCGGGAAAAGGGATTCATTGATCTCCGTTCCCCAGAGCAACAGGTTCATTCCGATCTTGTTGGTCATGGTCGATTTTTGGGAGTTTCAATTTAGTTATATAAATTCAAACAAACAACCAAAACAAGATGACTGCCAATCAACGTTTTACAGCCCTTGATGTATTCCGGGGCATGACTGTCTGTTTCATGATCATCGTGAACAACCAGGGCTCCGGTGCCATTCCCTTTGAACCGCTGGAACATGCTGCCTGGCATGGTTTCACCCCCACAGATCTCGTATTCCCCTCTTTTCTTTTTGCGGTGGGCAATGCGATGGCCTTTACCTTGCCAAGGTTTCAGGGATTGGACAATTCAGTGGTTATAGGAAAGATTTTAAAGCGGACATTCATCATCTTCCTGATCGGCTATCTCTTGTATTGGTTTCCTTTTGTCAAACTCAATGATGCCGGTGAATGGGTGATGAAGCCTTTTGAAACCACCCGCGTCTTTGGTGTCTTGCAGCGCATCGCGCTTTGTTATGGCATTGCTGCTTTCATGATCCATTATCTGTCAAGAAAGTCGGTGGTGATCCTCAGTTTTGTTTTCTTGCTAGGCTATTGGCTGCTCATGTACCTGGGAGGCGACTATACCATGCTGGGAAGTTTTCAGATCAAGGTTGATAAGTGGCTGATTGGTGAGAACCATATGTACAAGGGAGAAGGCGTTGCCTTTGATCCTGAAGGATTTTTGAGCACCTTCCCTTCCGTAGTGAATGTGATCATCGGATACTATGCTGGTGAATTGTTCCGCGACAAAGGAAAAAATTTCGAAGCAATCGCCAGGGTCATGCTGGCCGGTGCATTGATGATGGCCATTGCCTACTGCTGGAACTATGTTTTCCCCATCAACAAAAAACTCTGGACCGGCTCCTTTACTTTCTATACCTGCGGGATCGACATGATGCTGATCGGTGCATTGGTCTATGTACTGGACCTCAACCCCGGCAAGAAGAAATGGACGCATTTCTTTGAGGTCTTTGGTAAAAATCCGCTGTTCATTTACCTGCTCTCCGATTTCTTTCCTATCATGTTCTATACTTTCCGTGATGCACAGGGGAGGAACTATGAGCAGGCCATCAACACCGATATTTTTCAAAAACTGATACCCGGTCCCTGGGGATCGCTGAGCTATGCGGTCAGCCTGATGCTCATTTGCTGGGTGGTGGGCTATTGGATGGACAAGAAAAAGATCTACGTGCGCGTTTAAACCAAAGCCGGCAATTCATCGTAAGCAAAAGGTTCACGCGGTTCTTCGATCAATCGGAAATCTTTCCGGATCGTATGCGTTTCCATTTCGTTTGAGGGAAGCTGAAAGGAAGCCAATGTTTGAATCCTCTCTGGATCTAGGTTTTCCTCCAACCATGCGGCTGCTTCCGCTTCCGGAAGGATCACCGGCATGCGTTTTTTCTTGTTGTGGACCTGCTCCATCAATGGATTGGCGGCAGTGGTGAGGATGGCAAAGCTATCGACCACTTCACCCGATTCCTGGTCAACCCAGGGATTGTAGATCCCCGCCATGAAAAAATATTCCTTGTCTTGTAAGGTGACATAATAAGGATAGGCCGTGTCTTTCCCTCCCGGAGGGGTGAAATGACGCCATTCGTAGAACCCGGAGGCCAGGACCAGGCACCTTCTTTTGAGGGCCGCCTCTTTGTAGGTGGGTTTGTGGAGGACTTCTTCACCAATGGCATTCAGGGTATTGTGGGGGAAATCCTTTTTCCCCGTTTTGGGGTTGAAGCCTCCTTTCCTGAAATGGAGCAGGCTTTCGGTTGTCCTGATATAAGAGGGGATGAATTCCCAATGCATCAGGGTTGGCATGAAATCAGCTCCCCCATCCATCGGCTTGAGCACCGGCCAAAGGGGATGGTCAAATCCGCTGGCCATGGGTTGGTGCAGGTTGAACGGAAGATCACTGATCTTTTTCTCTTTTTTCTTCAGTTTGATGTGTTGGGCCCTGGAGACGTCGATGCCGATATAAAAGCACATATCTGCAAATATCCCTATTTTTGTTCCTTTCAAGCATACATAATGGAATACAATACCACGAGGAAGCACCTGGAAATGAGGGAGTATGGCAGGCATGTACAGCAGATGGTGGATCATCTGCTCACCATTGAAGACAAGGAACGCAGGCAAAGAAATGCCAATGCCGTCATTGAAATGATGGGCTTTCTGACGCCGCACCTGAAGACACAGGAAGATTACAGACAAAAGCTTTGGGATCATCTCTTTCTTATTTCTGATTTCAAATTGGATGTGGAGAGCCCCTATCCAAAACCCACCAGGGAGTCGCTGATGGCCAAGCCCAAGCCATTGCCTTATCCCAAGCGTTATCCAAAATATTCTCACCTCGGCAAACACCTGGAAATGGTGATCGCCAAGGCCATGGCAGAGGAGAATCCAGAGAAGAAATCAGGCTTCGCCCATATCATTGCCTATTACATGAAGCTGGCCTACAACACTTGGCACAAGGAGTTGATACCAGATGACAGCATCCGTGCGGAACTGAATACCATCACCAAAGGAGAATTGGAATTTACCCATACTCCATTCGTCAGGGCTTATCGTGAACACGATGATCGCTTCAAGCGCGGGGGCAAAGGTGGCTTCCAGCAAAGAAATCGCAATGGAGGTCCTGGTGGAGGCCCCGGTGGCAAGAACAGGCCCCAACAAAAATTCGGGAAAAAGAGATTCAAGTGAACAGGATCGTCATTCTAGCTGCCCCTTCAGGAGCTGGTAAAACCACCATCATGGCTAGGCTGATTGAAGCCATGCCGGATAAATTATCCTTTAGCATATCGGCCACAACAAGACCCATCCGAACCGGTGAGGTGGATGGAAAAGATTATTTCTTTGTTTCGCTTGAAGACTTTCAGCAAAAGATAGCGCAGGATGGATTTGTGGAATGGGAAATGGTTTACGAAGGAACCTATTATGGAACCACCAAGGATGAAATGAAGCGGATCTGGAGCATGGGAAAGTCACCCTTGCTTGACATCGATGTTTTTGGTGCGATGAAGGTGAAAAGAATCTATGGCGCGCAGGTGCTCAGTATTTTCATCGAGCCGCCTTCCATAGCGGTTTTGCGGGAAAGATTGATCAAGCGTGGCACAGATGCAATCGCATCCATCGATAAAAGAATCGCAAAAGCTGCTCAGGAAATTGAACAAAAAATTCATTTTGATCATATCGTGCTCAATGATGACCTTAACAGGGCTACTGAAGAAGTGAAAGCGCTGGTCGGTCATTTTTTAGCAACCTAAATAAACATGGGAACCCTCATCACCATTGGTATCTTCATCGCTTTCCTGTTGGCAGGGATGTTTGCAGGAGCGGAAGTGGGTTTTGTCAGCCTCAACAGACTAACAGTTGAGTTGCGCAAGAAGCAACGATCACAGGCGGCTCTCACATTGTCGAAATTCCTCGATGAACCCACCCCCTTTATCAGTGCCATGATTGTGGGCATCATCATTGCGTTGACATTTTATGGACTATTGGTGGGGCAATTATTAGAGCCCCTTTGGAAGATGACCGAAGCTGAGTTACCCGTAGGTTTTGTCCCCTACTTCATGTACATCAAGATCGTCTTTGATCTTTTGGTGGCAACAGCACTTTTTCTGATCTGCTTCTTTTTTTGCAGGGGCATTTTCAGGGCCAAGAGCGATACCCTGATGTTTTTCATGAGTCCGCTTCTGGGCTTTTTCTATACAATTTTCCATCCCATAGCCAACAGTATCATGATGTTGGCCGAATGGATCCTGAAAAATCTCCTCAATGTACCCATCAGAAAAAACAGCACCAATTTCACCCGCATGGAGTTGGAGCAGTTCATTCAGCAAGACGATGAAAATGATGCAGAGAGCCAGGAATTGAATACAGAACTTTTCGAGGCGGCATTGACGCTGCCTTATGTGAAACTCAGACAGTGCCTGGTTCCCAGAAAAGAGATCGAGTCGATCAGCGTAATGGATTCAGTGGAAAAGCTGAAGCAACGTTTTGTGGAGACCAAGCTCAGCAAGCTGGTGGTGTTTGACAAGAACATCGATAATATTGTAGGCTATGTGCACCAGATCTCATTGTTCAAGCAACCCACTTCCATCCGCAGTGTGATGCTGCCGATTCCGGCAGTACCGGAAAGCATGACCGCAACCGATCTGATGAACCTGCTGATCAAGGAAAGAAAAAGCATGGCCTGGGTGGTGGATGAGTTTGGCGGGACCTCAGGTATTGTGACAATGGAAGACTTGCTGGAAGAATTGTTTGGTGAGATCAAGGACGAATACGATGTGGAGGAATTGATTGAACGAGAAACCGGAGAGGGTGAATATGAATTTTCCGGTCGTCTGGAAGTAGATCACCTCAATGAACGCTATCAGTTGGGCTTGGAGACCAATGGTTCTGAGACCTTATCCGGTTATATCATCCAGCAAAATGAGTCTATTCCGAGGATGAAAGAGAAGATCATCATTGGAATATATGAGTTTGAAATCTTGGATGTTTCCTCAACCAGGATTGACCTGGTCAGGATGCGCAAGGCTATTTAAATCAATCCGGACACTTTACATCTTTGCGTTTGGGCTTCCTCAATTTTTCAGATGGAGAGATCACATATGCCACATAACCTCCACCATTGGGATAAGGCATTTTTTGAAAGAATGGAAGAACATTGTGAAGTCCAATCAAAAGGGGACCCGCCTTGAAAGCCGCACCCACCCAAAAATTACCGGCGCCAGTGAAGGTCATGGGCAGATAGGTGCCATAATAATCACCCTCCATTCTGGGGGTAATGGTCAATGAAGACAATGTTTGCAGTGAATAATTGGATTTGGATGACAATAGGGAAACGGGCAAGTTCAACTCCGCATTGATGCTGATATTGTCTGTGATGGGCTTATCTATGTTTACCACAAATCTTGTAGGATGGGCAATCTTGAATTTTCCATCGGTATTGCCAAACTGTTTTGCGATGGTCTTCGCACTGTCGTTAAAGATGGCAAGGTCTGTGACGGTTGAATCAAATTTTTGACTTAGCACAAGTCCGTTTACACTGTATTTCAACCCTGCAATATCTGCCCCAAGTTCACCACTCTTGAATTGTGCAAATCCTACATCCAGCAAAGAAACACCGAATTTCCAGGTATAATTGTATTGTGTTCTGTTTTCAAAAAGTTCAATATTCCTTTGGTCTTTGATGATCCATTCCATTCCCAAATCCAGGCTTCCTCCTGCTAATGAATTCCCCATATAATTCCTGAGGTTGGTCATCATTGGTTTTGAAGGATCCCATTGGTCAGTATTCGCCGAATACACATATTTCAGGTTGATGTCATTCAATTGATAAACAGGGTAAATGGGAAGAATGCGACCAAATAGAACGTTATCAAGGTTTACCGCCATGCCAAAAAGACCTTTGTTGGCCTTCAGGTTGATGCCCGCATTCAAGATGGATCGCTTTGTTTCAAGAAGGTTATAGCCCATGCTGCCATATACTTCAAACCATGAACTGTTCACAATGGAAGCCTGCAGTGGCTGGTTTTTGTCATTGATCAGCAAAAAGCTGTTGACATCCGACAATGAGTCTTGAAAATTATAGGATGAAGTTCGTGCATTGTTGACCATTCTGATATTGGCACCCAAACCCAGAGAAAGCCGATTGTTGACACGGACCCTTGCATTCAACAGGTTGACATTGATATTGCTGTTCAATCTTTTTTTAAAATCACCGTTTTTTAAAAAAATCAGCAGTTGTTTATCCTTGCTATTGTAGCCATACCGTTCCAGGTAGAAGAGGTTGGTAGCAGTTCTTATTTGAAATCCCATTACGGTCATGTCCCATGCCTTGGGGTGGCTCAGGGCTGATGCGGGATTGTTATGGGTGGAGAGACTTCCGGCAACATTGGATCCATGGATGGCTTGGTAGAATTGAGCATAGCCAGTGAAATGCAACCAGCAAAGAACAAACAGAATCCAACTTTTTTTCATGATGATCTCAAATTTAGGGCCTTGTTACTACCGAATCATCACTAAGACCCGCAAATGACAACTTAATTTTAATTATGCTTTGTTAAAAGCATATAATGCCTAATTTTGCGATCCCGGTCCCGTAGTTCAATGGATAGAATAGAAGTTTCCTAAACTTTAGATACAGGTTCGATTCCTGTCGGGACTACACTCCTTATAAGGTTCTGATTTTCAGAACCTTTTTTGTTTTCGCAGATCGAACTTTGAGGAGATTGCTGAAAAGTGTAGCAAAATTGTTTGCTTAGGATTAAAGTGGGCATTATTTGTTTTTCTTTTGAAGACCATTCAATTCTTCAATTTTCAATTTCAATTGATCAAATGAAAATCTGTCTGAATTATTTTTCCCTACATACCTAAAAACCTCTTCTCCACGTTTATTCAATATGATTAAAGCTGGATAATGAACAATTTGTCCGTGAAATTGATAGCCAAAAGGAACTTTGAATTGGTCAGCTAATTTTGCATTTACGTCTTGATAAATAGGGTAAGAATCAGCGCTATTGGATGTCAACTTATTTGCCCATTCCTTGATTTCTTGTTCAGTATCTGGCTTGATGAATACTTGAATTACATTTTTTAATGAATTTGCTTTTTCAAAATATTCATTGGTATGTCTAATACAATAAGGACATTCGGTTTTTAATAAAAAATGCAGCACCACATAGTTCCCCTTCGCTTTACTCAACGAGAACGTACTTTTATTGGTTACTGATTGTAAAGTAAAGTCTTCAATTTTTTGAGCTTGCATATTTGTTGTAAAAAACAATAAAGCCAAAGCCAGTTTGATATATTTCATAATACGTAATTATATATTTTCAAATGTAAAACAAAGGGCCATTAAATAATTTTACAAGTGGGAAGCTTGCCATCCGATATCATGACTTGAATATCCTGTTCATGAGGACCCATTTTTCTCCTTCTTTTGCCCAGGGCAATGGCAATTGAAATTTCCACATCAATTGCTCCCACTCTGCAATCTTGGGATTGGTGGCATCAAACAACGCCTTCTTCTCAAATGTAAAATCATCGTCTGTTTCAAGAATCATGAACATCCTGTTACCTGTCCGATAGATTTCAATGTTGCTGATGCCTGCATCAATATCGTGCTGGGTAACCTCCGGCCATGCACTTCCTTTTGCATGGTAATGTTCATATTGTTTGATCAATTCCGGGTCATCTATCAGGTCTAGGGCCAGACAAAAACGTTGCATGGTTATTTTTTTATAAGGATGGTTATCTGAAAAATTGATTGAATGAACGAATGGTTTGGACTGCAGCAAGTTCCGGATCCGGCCATGGGAAGGCCTCCGCAGATATATACCCATTGTATCCTGATGCAATCAATGCATCTGCGATGCTGTTCATTTGAGTATGCCCATAACCAACCGGCCTTCTATTGCTATCTGCAAAATGTACATGGCCGATGTAGGGAAAGTTTTTTTGAATGCTTTCACTGGGATTCTCTTCTTCTATGTTCATGTGAAAAAGATCTGCCAACAGCTGTATGTTCTTGAATTGGTTCTTTTCGATAAAGGCTGCTCCATCCTCCAAGGTGTTCACCAGGTTGGTTTCATATCGGTTGAGTGGTTCATAGATGAGCTTGACGCCCAGAGAAGCGGCATGTTCATCCAGGATATGCAAGGATTCTGCCAACAGACCAACACTATAACTGTGTGAATTCCCTTGAACCCAATTTCCCTGCATAGACCCGATAATGGCCGGAGCGCCGAAGGGTGCTGCGAATTCCATCATTTCCACAATAAAATGAATTGCATTTTTTCTGACGTTACTGTCATTGTCTGTTAGGGTCAATCCGTTGATAACCTTTCCTGCACCAGTACCCACAGCAGCAAGTTTTAATTTGAATCGATCCAACAATGTTTTGAGCGTTTCCGATTGAAGGGCATTACCCGATGCCGTAAAGAGTTCAATGGCATCAAATCCCAATGCAGCAGATTTCTCCATGCTTGCTTCCAAGTTGTCCCAAAAAATCCATGGACCGGTTTTGATTTGGGGTACCAGGTTGATGGTTACAGCAGATTTAATCATGTGCCAAATGGTTTATCGCTACCATGATTTTGATGATGCCCTTGGGGTCCACAGCCCAATTGGCGAGCGCTTCTCCTGCATCATCAAGGGAAACAGTTTTGCTGACTACCTCCTCAATAGGGAAACTACCTGCTTCAAGGTATTTTATTACTTCAGGAAATTCATTGGTGCAGTTGCGTGATCCCAGGATTTCAATCTCTTTTCTGACAAACAATCCTGTATTGAACTCCACGGGTGATTTTGCATATCCTATACAGACTACTCTGCCTGTATAGGCAACTTCTTCCACTGCAGTGCGATAGGTAAATGGACTGCCGACTGCTTCTATGATAACATCCGGACCGTCTCCGTTGGTGATATTCATCAGTTCATCATGAAGATTGGTCAGGTTGGGTTGGATAACATGTGAGGCGCCTATTTTTTTGGCAATCTCCAATTTGGTTTCATCCAGGTCAATTGCAATGGTCTTGGCTTTGCGGTTGACGGCAGAAGCCAATGCACCAAGGCCAACCATCCCACATCCAATGACTGCAACGGTATCCTTTTCGGTTATCCTGCCTCTTGCCGCGGCATGAAAGCCTACAGTCAGGGGCTCAACCAATGCCAATGCCTTCAGGGAAAGTATGGTTGAAACATGCACATCATTCCAGTGGATGGCAATATATTCGGTCATGGCTCCTGGACGCCTTACTCCCATGGTTTTGTTGTCTTGGCAGGCATTTCTGCTTCCCTTCCTGCAGGAGATGCAGGTTCCGCAATGCTGGTAGGGATAGATGGTAGCCTGCATACCAACTTGAAAAGACTCGGGCACTGCATCCCCCTTCGCCACAATGGTTCCACCCACTTCATGCCCCAATATATTGGGATACTCTTGCAGCTCAAACAAACCCTTGAATCCATTGAGGTCTCCACCGCAAAAGCCAACCATGCCAATTTTCAACAGAACTTCTTCTGGCCTAGGCTTGGGCACCTCAATTTCTCTGATTGCCGTTTCGCCTATCGCAGTCAAATACAAGGCTTTCATCTTATTGATTTTTTCTGGATATGTTGTTTTCAGGCATGCCTTCAAACCACATCCTGTTTTTTACAGGGGCTACCAATTGATGGATCTCCTCCAACAGTCCTTCCGGAATTGAAAAGTCCAATACAGCAATATTTTTTTTCACATTGCTTTGGTCACACATGCCGATAATGGTGCTGGCAATGGAAGGATGGTCAATGGCATAGCGAATGGCAACATCACTCAGTGCAACGCCGTATTTTTGGCAACAAGCCAGCAAAGGCGCTTGCATCGCTTTTAATTCAGCGGGTGCATTGTGCCATGATGGAACAGATGCATCCGAAAGAATGCGTTGAAGAAGGGGTGCAGCATTCATCAATCCCATGTCTTTTTCCTGGCAAAGCGGAACAAGTTCAGCATTGATCTCATCCTGCAAGAGGTTATAGTGTGCCCAGGATAATACAGTGTCAACTTCTACTGTTCTTGCGATGGAAGCGAGATAATTGACCGGAAGTCCTGTAATGCCCACAAAACGGGCTTTGCCGGATTCCTTTATTTTAAGAAGAGCAGGTATGGCTTCATTCAGAACCTGTTCCTTGCTGCCAAATTCAATGTCGTGCAGTTGCATCAAATCGACATAGTCTGTTTTAAGCCTTCTCAGCGATTCGTCTGCGCTGTCAAGAATTCGTTGGTAGCCAAAGTCGAAATCCCTCAATCCATACCGACCACATTTTGTTGCCAGCAAAATGTTATTGCGTTTTCCCTGGAGGGCTTCGCCCAATCGTGTTTCGGCCAGGGTCAGACCATAAAAAGGGGCAACATCAAAAAAATTGATGCCAAGGTCAATTGCACAATGAACAGACCGTATTCCTTCTGCAGCATCACAATCGTCAAATACATTTCCAAGAGGAGAAGCACCAAATCCTATAACAGATACATTTAATCCTGTTTTTCCTAGTCTGCGGTATTGCACCAGTATATTGAGTTTTGGAAAATAAAAATACAAGAAAATGTTTGAAGCCGGTGGCCGTCGGTATCAAATATTCCCTCTCGTTGCACCTGGCTTCTTCAGCAAGCTTTGCAATGCTGACAAATGTTGGGTATAAACCTCTCGCGGAGTAGCATTGTGTTGAATACAAACAGCAGCAGCTTTGCCTACTACTTCGCCCATCATGCCACAGGTCTTCATCACCCTGACAGGGCCTAACCCTGTTTTGGTTACACTGATGCACCTCCCTGCCATGAAGAGATTTTTGATGTTCCTGCTATAGAGGGCTCTATAGGGCGCCCAGTATTCACCACCATATTGGTATTCTTTCCCTCGTGTATAATCAGAAACGAATTCCATGTCTTCAAACCCCTCTT
>RFVQ01000064.1 GCA_009922495.1 Chitinophagia bacterium | reverse complement strand
ACTTTTTATATCCTGGATGAGCCGACCACCGGATTGCATTTTCAGGATATCAATCTTCTGCTCACAGTTTTGAATAAATTGGTGAACAGGGGGAATACCGTTTTGGTGATAGAGCACAACCTTGATGTGATCAAGGTTGCCGATCATATTATTGATATGGGGCCTGAAGGAGGAGAAGGGGGAGGAACTGTTTTGTACCAAGGTAGCCCGGATGGACTCTTGAAGATCAAGGCAAGTCATACTGCTCGTTATTTGAAGAATGAGCTTTGAGTAAATAAGCCATCACGCAAATGCACGATGGCTCTTTTCCGAGGGGAAACTGCCATCCCTCAAATCATTGGGTGCTGATGAAGTTTCTTAAAATTTTTGGATGGGACATTTTACATCACTCCCTCTGCCATGGTTCTGGTATTGTTCATTTCTTCCCAGGCGGATGCTGATCTTCATGGCGGAAGCAAAGTAGGCATCGTTGTTCGCGGGGGTTCCCCTTTTGGATCCAATGCCATATCCTGTTCTATAGATTCCACCGTTTGCAAAGGCAGTTTTGTTGGCCATTTGGATAGCCATCTTAGCCTGTTCAGTTCCTTCACCGAAATAGGCGTAGAAATCATCATTGCTGATATAGCGGGTGCTCACATCATCGATGTAATCAGTGAAAGTTTTTCTATTGATGATCTCAAAGGAGAGGGCAATATTATCATTGAGAAAATATTGTATGCCAACACCATAAGGGATGTTCAACTGGGTAAGTTTGTATTCTTTTCTATCGGGGTATTGTGACATTCCCTGTCCCTCTGTTCTCAGTGGCTTCAGGTCTACCCATGTTCTGCTGCCATCCGGATGGACATATTGTGCCTGTGGATTGAAATGGAAAACGCCAACACCCAACACAGCATAAGGCCTGATTTTGTGCGTGAGGTCCTCTGGGTCGTCTTCCCATAAAAATGCAGTAGGGTAGATTTCAGCTGCAAAAAAGGCCTCCCGTATATTGGACCTGAAATGTTGATCTCTTGTCTTTCTTGCTTCTTCATATCCTCCAACCCCTTTGATCAGGCTGTCTGCTCCCTCTACTTTTCCAACATTGGCGCTGAACCTGAAATGGATGTATTCATGAGGACGGTAGCCAGCATGGAAGCCCGTCATAAAGTGCGTGAGAGAAGGGGTAAGATCTTTCAGGAAACCAGCTCCTTTGCCTGCGTTGCCGCCAAGGTCTCCCAAAAAATTAGAGGGACCGTAGGTAAAACCCAATTCAAATTTGGATTGCTGGGCACGGGTTCCCTTTGGGCTGAACAGGATGGCATTGAATATGAATAAAATCCTACAGAATAGGTAGATCTTGGCTTTCATGGAGAGGATTTGGGATTGGGAGTTCTTGCGAACACAATAGAAACGAAAGCCTTAACCAAATATTATGTTAATGCCTTGAAGTTTAAAGAAAATGCGTCTGTAAATCTGCCTTGAATACCTGTTTCTAAGCGTTTCGGATCATTTTGATATGGGGAATCTCGTCTTCCATATAGGTTTCACTGCACTGAACAAAGCCCTGCTCTTCGTAGAATTTTTTCAGGTATAGCTGGGCGCCAATCTTGATGGGAAGGTTTCCATGCAGCCGAATGGTTTCTTCGATCGCCTTTTGCATCAGTGCCTTTCCGGCCCCTATGCCCCTGTGCCTGGGAGATCCAACAACCCTGCCAATGGAGGGCTCCTCATATGAAATGCCGGGTGGAACGATCCTGACCGATACAACCAGCTCATCCCCCATCCTCCCCAGAAGATGATGACATGACTGATCTTTGTTGTCCATGTCGAGGAAAATACATTGTTGTTCCACGACAAAAACTTCACTCCTAAGCCTCAGGATATCATAGAGCTCATGGGGTGTAAGTTCAGCAAAGGCTTTGAGGGTCCATTCGATCTTGTTCATGTCATCCGGTTTGGCAGGCAAAATTACAATGGATTCATCTCGATGGGAAATCATTTAATTTTGAACAAATATTCAGCCATCAAGTCAACCGTACTTTCCAATCCGATAGAATACCTAAAAGGCGTGGGTCCTTTGAGGGCTGATCTGCTCAAAAAGGAGCTGCAGATTTTTACCTTCGGGGATCTCCTGCATCATTATCCCTATCGGCATCTCGATCGAACCAAGGTACAAGTGATTGCACAAATCAATCCCGCAATGGAATATGTGCAAGTCAGGGGTATCTTACTCAGCATGGAGATCGTAGGTGAGAAAAGAGCGAGGCGATTGGTGGCCCAACTCCGGGATGCTACAGGTATCATAGAGCTTACCTGGTTTCAGGGAATCAATTGGGTCGAAAAAGCATTGATGATTGGACAGGAATATCTTGCCTTTGGTAAACCAGGATTTTTCCTGGGTAAACCGCAGATCACCCATCCGGAATTGGAAACGCTGCGAGAGGCCAATGCTGCCGGAAAAGGTTTTTTGGAACCGATCTATCCGGTTACCGAAAAGCTGAAAGCAAGGGGCTTGAATGCCAAAGCCATTGGCAAACTGATGCAGCAACTTTTTTTGGTGCTGGAACAAAAAGACATTGGTGAATTCTTGCCACAAGATTTGATCGAAAAAGAACAGCTGGTCAGCCGCTGGATATCCTTGCAGCATGTTCATTTTCCTCCATCGGCAGAACACCATCATCGGGCCCTGCAGCGCTTGAAATTTGATGAGTTTTTTATTGCGCAACTGAGGATGGGCATGCTGCGTTCTTCAAGACATCGCTTTTCAAGGGGACAGGTTTTTACTACGGTGGGCAATCACTTCAATGATTTTTATCATCATCACTTGCCTTTTCCGCTTACGGGTGCTCAAAAAAGAGTACTGAAAGAATTGCGACAAGACATGGGAACGGGAAAGCAGATGAACCGGCTCTTGCAGGGGGATGTGGGAAGTGGAAAGACCATTGTTGCCCTGATGACCATGCTGATTGCTTTGGACAATGGATTTCAGTCGGCCATCATGGCGCCAACAGAAATATTGGCAAGACAGCATGCCAACCAGTTCATGGAGCTTTTGCATCCCATGGGTATTCGTGTTGCTTTGCTGACAGGTTCTACCCGGTCTGCTGAGCGAAAAAAAATATTGAATGATTTGCTGAATGGCAGCATTTCCATCCTTGTGGGTACCCATGCCTTGATAGAAGATGTTGTTCAGTTCAAAAACCTGGGATTGGCAGTGATCGATGAACAGCACAAGTTTGGAGTGGCGCAGCGGGCCAAACTTTGGCAAAAGAATACCATCCCTCCTCACATGCTGGTGATGACAGCAACGCCAATACCCCGAACCTTGGCCATGACTGCATACGGTGACCTGGACTACAGTGTTATTGATGAACTACCACCGGGCAGAACACCCGTTCTCACTGTTCACCGCTTGGATGACGCCCGTCCACAGGTCATGGATTTTATCCGGTCTGAGATCGCATTGGGTCGTCAGGTATATTTTATTTTCCCCTTGATCGAAGAGAGTGAAAAGCTGCAGTACGAAGACCTCATGAGAGGCTATGAGAATGTCAAGGCCTGGTTTCCAGAGCCACAATATTGGATCAGCATGGTCCATGGAAGGATGCCGGCAGAACAAAAAGAGATCAACATGCAGCGCTTTGTGAACAAGGATACCCAGATCATGGTTAGTACAACTGTCATTGAGGTAGGGGTTAATGTGCCCAATGCTTCGGTGATGGTCATTGAAAGTGCGGAGAAGTTTGGTTTGAGTCAACTGCATCAGCTCAGGGGAAGAGTGGGAAGAGGAGCAGAAAAAAGTTATTGTATTCTGCTCTCTGGAAGCCAGGTGGGCAAAGAAGCCAAAGACAGGCTTTCGGTGATGTGTTCCACCAACGATGGGTTCAAGATCGCTGAAAAAGACCTGGAGTTGCGCGGACCCGGTGATATACAGGGAACGAGACAAAGCGGGGCACTGGATTTTAAGTTAGCAGATATCGTGAAAGATCGTGAATTACTCGAGCGAACCAAATTAAAAGCAGAGGCTTTATTGGAAACGGACCCAGACCTAAGAAAACAGGAAAACACAGCTTTGAGAGAATTTTTACAGGCCGACAAGGGCGGAACCGTCTGGGGTAAGATATCTTAACATATTAACAACTCTTAAAGCATTAAACCGCTACTTTTACCAGGGGTCTAAGTATCAGCATGTTGAACAAAAACTTTGTTTTCGTTGCCATTTTTCTTTTGGGGTATTCAGTACTCCAGGCGCAATCTTTTTATGCGATCGATTTTACAGAAAACAAGGGGCAATGGAAGGGTGATTTCAAATTCAAAACCGTGATTGGCAATGGGGCCCTCTTCATCAACAACAATGGCTATACCATTTTAAAAAGTCATCCAGAAGATGTTCAGGCGATCAATGATTATGTGCATGGTATCCGTGATCAACGCAGTGAACCGGTTAAAATAACACCAGGGGTCAAGGATGGGGAGTCCATTTCAGAAGAACCCATCACACTTCGCTCTCATGCCTACAAGGTCAAGTTCCTCGGCGCTTCCGGCAACCTTCAGTTTCAGCCTGAAAAACCAACAGGCGAGACAGCCAACTATTTTTTGGGGGATGATCCTGCCTTGTGGCAAAGAGATGTCAAAAGCTATGCATCCGTCAGGGCCAGCGGATTGTATACTGGCATTGACATCCGATATTATTCCAATGGCGACAGACTAAAATATGACTTGATCGTACAACCGGGAGCCGATCCCTCCAGGATTCTCATGCTGTATGAGGGCGTTGACAAACTAAGTGTACGCGATGGTCAGCTGATAGTCAGAACATCGGTTGGGGAGTCAAATGAATTGCCTCCCTATGCCTATCAAATGGTAGGCGGTTTAAAAAAGGAAATAGCTTGCGATTACGAAGTAAAAGGAAATACAGTAGGCTTCAGGATCAAAAATTATGATCGCAACAGTCCATTGATCATCGATCCTATCCTGGTATTCTCTACCTATACAGGAAGCAGAAGCAGCAATTGGGGCTTCACGGCCGCTCCTGGTCCCGATGGAAGTTTGTACGCAGGCGGCATCGTATTTGGCTCCGGGTATCCGGTTAGTACAGGAGCGCTTCAAACCAAGTTTGGTGGTGGAACGGGTCAGTCCAATATAGGCGGTGTGGATGTTGGCATCACAAGATTCAGTCCTGATGGAAAAAACCGCATTTTCTCCACTTATCTTGGAGGCAGTGGTGATGAATTTCCGCACAGCATTTTTGTAGATCCTCAGGGAAACCCTGTGATCCTGGGCAGAACAACCTCCGCTAATTTTCCCAACCTCAACAACAAAGTCGGCAACCTTGGAGCCACTGATATTTTCATCAGCAAACTTTCGGCTGATGGTACAACCCTCCTGGGAGGAATTGTAATAGGAGGGACAGGTATTGATGGAGCGAACATGGATCCCAATATCAGTCCTGGTCCCAAATCTCTTCTTTATAACTACGGCGACAATGCCAGAAGTGAAGTGATCCTGGACAAGGCAAACAATGTTTACATTGCTGCCAGTACCTTGTCCAGTGATTTTCCCGTGAGAAACGCCAGTCAGTCTAGTGCTGGCGGTATGCAGGATGGTGTGGTCATAAAGTTGAGCCCCAATCTTTCTACGATATTTTTCAGCACTTATTTGGGAGGCGCCGATGATGATGCTGCCTTTGTATTGGCATTGAACCCCCTGAACAACAACATTTATGCAGCAGGTGCCACCAAAAGCGGAAATTTCCCGGGGAATAAATCGGGTACCATTGGTGCTACGCTACAGGGGGGCATCGATGGATTTATATCTGTGTTTGATAACAATGGCGTCAGAAGCATCAGTACCTATCTGGGAACCAATGCTACTGATATTGTGTATGGAATTCAGTTTGACGCAAAAGGATTTCCTTATGTCATGGGCATTAGCCTGGGTGCATGGACGGTCAAAAATGCTGCTTTCAGCAATGCAGGAGCCAAACAATTTATTTCCAAATTGAAACCTGATTTGACGGATTATGTCTATTCCACCGTTTATGGAACAGCAGCAATTTTACCCAATATCTCTCCGGTTGCCTTTCTGGTTGATCGTTGTGAAAATGTCTATGTGTCTGGATGGGGAGGCAAATTGAACAATTGTTACAATGGGGCATTTGATACCAAAACCATTGGCACGGCAGGCATGACACTGGCAGGCAATCCTATCCAGAATTATACAGACAACAAGGATTTTTATTTTTTCGTTTTGGAGAAAGATGCGAGTCGCCAATTGTATGGATCCTTCTTCGGACAACAAGGGGGTGAGGGAGATCATGTGGATGGAGGAACTGCCAGGTTTGACAACAAAGGGGCTATCTATCAGGCTGTCTGTGCGAATTGTGGCGGCTCAACCATTTGTGCCCGGGATCCCGTCAAAAGGCCGATGATCGTCACGCCAGGGGTTGTTGCGCCAACCAATGGAGCGTTGGGATCCGGTGGAGCAGGAGAGTGCAACCTGGCTGCCTTCAAAATCAATTTTGAATTTGATGGAGTCAAAGCCGGTGCATTGTCTATCATTGATGGTGTTCCCTACGATACTGCAGGATGTGTACCGCTGAAAGTTGATTTCACCGATACAATAGCATTGGGAAAAACCTATGAATGGAATTTTGGGGATGGCTCTCCTGTTGTCACTTCTTCCGATCCCAATGTTGCCTATACTTTTACCCGTCCGGGTAATTACAGGGTAAGACTGATCTCCATCGATGGCGACAGGTGTATTCCCCGCGATACATCCTATGTCAACATCAGGGTAAGAACGGATAAGGCTGTTCTCAGTGCCTCCGGTGGCAAGCTTCTCCCCTGCGAGGGTTTCGCATATCGCTTTGTGAACAATTCCGTGGCACCGGGTTCAAGACCTTTTACCGACACTTCTTTCAAATGGGATTTTGGTGACAACTCACCGATCATCAAAACCGGCAAAACCAATATTGATCATACGTTCCCGGGTGTAGGTAGCTACAAGGTCAGGCTGTTTCTGAACGATACTGCTTATTGCAACGCTCATGATGTGCAGGAGTTCAATGTTTACATTTCACCTCTGGTGAAAGCTTCCTTCACTACACCTGCGATCGGTTGTCTCCCTTACAGGGCACAGTTTAAAAATACCAGTGTAGCAGGACAAACATTTATCTGGAATTTTGGCGATGGCACAAGCTTTACAGGTCCCAATCCTCCCGCAAAATTATACAGGGCATTGGGTGATTATACGGTAACCTTGATCGTGAATGATCCCGGAACCTGTAATCTTTCGGATACTTTCCGTTATACCATTTCTGTAAAACCAAAGCCAGTGGCATCTTTCAGCTTTGCACCCAATCCTCCGCAAGAAAATACCGCTACACAATTCACGAATCTATCCACTGGTGCAACAAGATATTTTTGGGAGTTTGGAGACCTTGATACTTCCAGAGCGGTCAATCCATCACATCTTTATGAGCGCACAGATACTTTCGTGGCCTGTTTGGTGGCATACAATGATGTTGGCTGCAGTGATACAATTTGCGCCAATGTGGTGACCCTGATAAAACCGGCAGTGGATGTGCCCAATGCCTTCACCCCCAATGGTGACGGCAAAAACGACAAAGTTTTTGTAAGGGGTTTTGGCATTGCCCAAATGAATTTCAGGATATACAATCGATGGGGACAATTGGTATTTGAATCCGGCAGTCCATCTTATGGTTGGGATGGAACCTACAAAGGAGTGTTGCAACCCATGGATGCTTATGCTTATACACTCACCGTTCAATATGGCGATGGTACCGTCGTGAACAAAAAAGGGGATATCACGTTGATCAGATAAGATGATGAAGAAAAGCAATACAAGAGGACTTAGGTTGTTCATCCTGTTTTTGGGGATGACGGCAAGCTTCATGCAAGCTTCTTCACAGGATCTTCATTTTTCACAATTTTTTCATTCACCGCTGTCCACCAATCCTGCGAATACTGGATTTATCCCGGCATCTGATTATCGCCTGGGAGCCCATTACAGGGAGCAGTGGGCGTCCATCCCGGTTCCCTATAAGACCATGAGCATATTCGGCGATTTTCAGTTCATGCGCGACCGGTTCCGCAGTGGATGGATGGGCTTGGGTGGGATGATTCTGCAGGATGTTGCTGGTACAGGAAAACTCAGGTCAACCAAGGCATATGCATCAGTGGCTTATCACCAAATGTTGGGCTCAACCGGATTGTTGTCGGCAGGATTCAATCTGGGATATGCAGGCAAACAGATCAACCAGGATAAGCTGACTTTTGACAACCAATGGAATGGTAGGTTTTTTGATTCCAATGTACCCAGTGGAGAGATCTTTCAAAACAACTCGATAGGGTACCTGGACCTGCAAGCAGGCCTCAATTATGCCTATTTCCCATCAGACAATGTTTACCTGCATGCAGGATTTAGCATGCATCATCTCAACAAACCCAAAGAATCTTTTTTTGCAGTGAGTCCGGGATACGACAATACGATCCAACCCAGATCCATTTTTTTTGCTGATGCAGTGGTCAAGTTGAACAACCAGATCATTTTGTCGCCAGGCATCTATTATGCCACTCAGGCCAAATCTGCCGAACTCACAGCAGGAATGCACTTGAACTACAACATAGCCAATGAGGGTGATCAGCAGTTGATCCTGGGTGTTTACTTCAGGTACAATGATGCCTATATTCCCATGGTGGGATACCAGTGGCGCAATTTTAAATTCTCTTTCAGTTATGATGCTACCAATACACCCTTGAAATATTTCAATAACAGCAGGGGAGCGACAGAAATGTTCATGCAATATGATGGGCTCTACAGCACCATGTATGGGGGAGGCAGGCAGAGCATGTGTCCTACGTTCAAGACTTTTTAAGGTCTACCACCAACTTCTCTATCAGCTCTGTTGCATCTTTGCAGTTGGAAAGCCTATCCCATACAGGATCATAGAGGAAGCCGTTTGATTCCAGTGATTCCATATGAGCGATCAGGTGATCATAGAATCCACCAGAATTGAGCAGATAGATCTTCTTGTTGTGAATACTGAGTTGGTTCCAGGTTAGCATCTCAAACATTTCATCCAATGTTCCAAAGCCTCCTGGTAGCACGATGCCTGCTGCACCTTTTTGGTACATGATGCGCTTTCGTTCGTGCATGTCTTTGGTGATGATCAGGTCTGTTAATCCTTGATGCTGATGCTCCCATTCCAGCAGCACTTCCGGCAAAACGCCCGTAACCCTTGATCCATGCGCCAATGCATGGTTGGCAAGGTCGCCCATCAAGCCTTTGTGGGAACCTCCATAGACAATGTCAAATCCATTTTGTCCGAGTAGTTGTCCCAACAAGGATACGTCTGCTGAATAAATAGGATTGTTGCCTGATTTGGATCCGCAAAAAACGGCAAGGGTTATGTTTTCCTGAGCCGCCATTTTATTTCTTTTTGTAATCACCTCTTTTCCAGGAGCGGATGAATTCTCCCCAGGCAAAGGGGTTGAAAATGTTCATGGGCGGGGTCTGTCCGGTATAATAATAGCGCTGTGCATTTTTGGCCAATGCCATGTTCACTGATTCCCTCCCATCATTCGGTAGGGAACGCATTAAGATCCTTCGGGTGGCCATGTCTGTGTTTTTTCTGGCGATCTCAATATCGTCGTCAGGAATATCCGCATTGACAAAGTCCCGTTCAAACTGCTCTCGGGTAGGCCTTGGCTTGATGATGGCGGCAGGCAGAAAAGCCGTGTCATTGATCATCAACTGTATGATGCTGTATTGATTCCCCTCAAGATTGTTGGGGATCTTGGTGATCTTGTTCTTAAAGCCGATGCAGCTGAATTCAATTTCATCCCCTTTGAGTACAACAATGGAAAAAACACCCTGGCTATTGGTCAGGGTACCCCTGCCGGTTCCTTTCACCAGGATACTCACTGCTGGCAGCCCCCTCAAACTATCAGCTGTCATCACCACTCCATAAAGCTGGACAACAGAGTCTTTGAAATTTTCAAACTGCGCTTTGGCAACAGTTGGAAGGAAGAAAAGTCCCAAAATGAGGTATCGGAGCGTTTTTTTCATGACCGGCTTGAATGCACAAAATAAGTGCTTCTTTCCGATAAACAAACTACGACAGGAATGGTTAATTTTGCAGTCCTTATATTTTAACATTTCATGCATATGACAACAGAATCGGTATTGAAGGCATTGGGTACAGTTCAGGAGCCGGATTTGAAAAAAGACCTGGTTACGCTGAACATGGTGAAAGACGTCAAGTTTGGGAAAGGAAATGTTGAATTTACAATTGTCCTCACCACGCCTGCCTGTCCCATGAAAGAGTTGATCCGTCGGGATTGTGAGAAGGCCATCCACGAACAGGTGGATGAAGGTCTTGAGGTGATCGTCAACTTTACTTCCAATACCAGTTCCATGCGGGTGGATCTCTCATCTGTACTACCCGGCGTCAAGAATATCATTGCAGTGGTGAGTGGCAAAGGCGGTGTGGGTAAGTCTACGGTTTCAGCCAACCTGGCTTTGGCCCTGGCACAACAGGGAGCAAAAGTGGGATTGATGGATGCAGATATCTATGGTCCCAGTGTTCCCATCATGTTTGGGGTTCGAGGGCAGCGTCCCTTGATGGAGCATGTGGAGGGGAAGGACAAGATCATCCCCTTGGAACAACATGGCATCAAACTGATCAGCATTGGTTTGCTGGTGGATGAAAAGAGTGCAGTGGTCTGGAGAGGACCAATGGCTAGCTCCGCCATCCGACAGTTTGTAACCGATGTGCATTGGGGAGAGCTGGATTATCTCGTCATCGATATGCCTCCGGGGACCGGGGATATTCACCTGACGCTGGTTCAAACCATCCCGGTGACAGGTGCGGTGGTTGTCACCACGCCACAAGAAGTGGCATTGGCGGATGCCAAGAAAGCCATTGCCATGTTCGGACAGGCACAGATCAATGTGCCCATCATTGGCTTGGTAGAAAACATGGCCTGGTTCACACCGGCAGAGTTGCCTGAAAACAGGTATTATATTTTTGGGAAGGATGGCGGCAAGAACCTCGCCGATCAGTTGGACATGAATTTCCTGGGACAAATTCCGTTGGTGCAAAGCATCCGGGAAGGAGGTGACAAGGGTACTCCGGCACTCATCAGTGCAGACTCAACAACACAGGAAGCTTTTTCATCCTTTGCTGCTGAAACCATTCGTGCCGTGGCCATTGCCAATGCACAAAAAAAGACTGAGAATCCCGCTTGATCAGCGTGTGCTTAGTTTGGCGGAAATTGCCGGAGCCATCAATTTGTAGCTTTGCTTCTTTCCATCAAGGTCAATGTGAACGATATTGGTCTGCTCTGCCTTGTATTCATACATTAGATTCGACTGTACCTCAATGGACCTGACTCCTGTCAGTTTGGCCATGTTGAAATAAAGCCAAACCACCTCCTTGTCAATTTCATATCCCAGGAATGAATAGGGTCTGGCTTTTTCATTGATCAGGATGGCCACATGTTTTTTAAAATAGGCTTCCAGTATTGGATTCAGCAGCTGTTTTTCGTTTTTGTAGAGGTCGAATTTTTTTCCGGTATAGAGCCTGAGTGTTTCTTCCAGGTCATCCGGAAACATTTTGCAAGCGATACCCAACTCTTTTGTCTTGCTGTTGTATTCCACTTCAGTGACCGACGTGTAAAAAGGATGCACAAAAGAGGTAAGCAAGACCGAAGCCAACAAGACCAGCAGGGATCTTCTCATGTTGGCAAAAGTCCGAATAATTCCGACCTTTAAGCCAATGTCAGGCTTCATTTTTTATTTCAAGATCGGATGGTCACATATCATCAGCTTGGGTGCTACCGAT
>RFVQ01000063.1 GCA_009922495.1 Chitinophagia bacterium | reverse complement strand
TGTGCCAAACCATTGGGCAAGGGCTGTTCGGCATAGCTGAAGTTCAACCCAAGATGACTCCCATCGCCAAAAAGTTTTCTGAACTGGGGCAGGTCTTGTGGTGTGGAAATGATGAGGATGTCTTTGATCCCTGAAAGCATCAGCGTTGAAAGCGGATAATAAATCATGGGTTTGTCATATACCGGCATGATTTGCTTGCTGATGGCGTAGGTGATGGGGTAGAGACGGGTGCCGGAACCGCCGGCCAGTATGATGCCTTTCATGTGCTAGTTTATGCCTGCAAAGATGCCGCTTTTTTCTTTTCAACAATCTTTCGAGCCCTTAACATTGGCTTAACCTGAAGGTTACAATTGGTTAACATTTCGGTAACCATGGTTTCATGCTGTCATCGTTGCTTTGCACCATAATTCGTTTTATGCTGAAAAAGTGGAACATGCGAGCAATGATGATGGTTATTCTGGTGGTATTGGCCAACCTTACGTATTCTCAAAAGATCAACATCATTGGCAAGGTGGTCAATACCAAAAATGAGTCAATTCCAGGTGCATCAATCCTCGTTGAGGCCACCAAAAAGATCGTCATGGCCAATGTGGATGGCGCCTTCACACTTTCACTTGACAAAGGCAAAAAATACACCATCACTGTTTCCAGTACGGGATACAATAGCAAGACCATTGATGAAGTAGAGGCTACAGGGGCTGATGATGCATTGGTAGTGGTTTTGTCTCCAAAGGTTACCACTGGAGAAAACATCGTCATCCGTTCAACCAGGAGGCAGGAGAGTACGGTAGCATTGCTAACCTTCCAACGCAACAATACTTCACTGGCCAGTGGATTGGCGGCAGATTTTATACGTCGTACGCCAGACAAGAACACCGGTGAGGTGTTGAAGAGGGTAAGTGGCGCATCCATACAGGACAATCGTTTTGTTGTGGTAAGGGGATTGTCGGATCGATACAATTCCGCGATGCTGAACAGTGCCTTGCTTCCTTCCAGTGAGCCTGATAAAAAGGCATTTTCTTTCGATCTTTTTCCTGCTGCGCTGATCGATAACATTGTCATCAACAAAACGGCTACGCCTGAATTTACCGGTGAGTTTTCCGGTGGATTGGTACAGGTCAACACACGCGACATTCCGGTAAAGAATGTCCTGTCAATTGGTTTTGGTCTTGGCTACAATACGCAGTCTACCTTTAAAAATTTCACCAGCAACCCAAGAAATCCGTTTGACTGGATTGGTTTTGATAATGGTACCCGAAATCTCCCTGATAGTTTTCCCGCTACAGCGCAGGCTTACAGAGCATTGGGCAAGGATGCTGCAGGAGTGAACAAGCAACTGGAGCTGACTCGTTTGTTCAGGGGTGATGTTTATCAACAGCAAACAACTACAGCTGCTCCCATCAAGAATTTCAACCTTACCTACGCCCAAACACACCGTTTCAAAAACGGAGGTCAACTCGGAACGTTGCTTGCGATCAACTACAGAAATGCCATGTTGATCTACAATGCTGAAAAAGCTTTCTACGAAGCCAATGGTAATGTTGTTTTTGATCTGAAAGATGTACAAAACAGGTACCAGACCAATGCTGGAGCGGTAGCCAATATCAGTTATGTCAAAGGAAGGACCAAAATATCTTTCAAAAATCTATTCAATCAGTTGTACGAGGACAATTATTATACCCGTACAGGATACAATACCAATCGCCTGAATGATCTTCAGTTTTATTCTTCCTACCTGAACCAACGTTCTCTGTTCAGTTCACAGCTTGAGGGTGAGCACCAACTTTCCAAATCAGGTGTTCGTTTCAAGTGGAATGGCAATGCCTCCTACAACTGGAAAACACAACCCGATCTCAGAAGTGCCCTCTATGCCAGAAGGATAAACACTACGGAGAAGTTCGAGATTGATCCGGATGATACCCGCAGATTCTACAGCGACCTGAAGGATTATAGCTTTGGAGGTGGTGGACAACTCGTTGTTCCCATGAGTTGGGGCGGCAAAGACAAGCAGACCCTTAAACTGGGCGGTTCCAATCTTGTAAGGATCAGGGACTTTAGAAGCCGAATTTTCCGTTATAACATTACAAATTTCAACTCTTTTGTTGCTGCCAACAGTTACAAGCCCGTGGAGTCTGCCTTCTACCCTGATAATATTGGCACAAATGGATATATCCTGGAGGAATTCACCAATAACCAGGACAAGTACTTCGGAGTATCAGTACTCAATGCTGCTTACGGAATGCTAGACAACAAGTTTGGTGATTTTAGGTTTATCTGGGGTGTTCGTGCAGAGAACTTTCAGCAATTGCTGACCAGCAAAATGCAGACTGGTGAAAGAAGTACAAGGCTTACTGAAAAATGGGACATCCTTCCCTCCATGAACATTGTCCTCAATGTAGGAGACAAGCAAAACATCAGGTTGTCTGGCAGCAGGACCGTAGCAAGGCCAGAGTTCAGGGAGATTGCTGAGTTTGCCTTCTTTGACTACGAGATGAACTATGGGGTAAAAGGTGACACTTCACTTCGTCGTTCTTCGATATTGAATTATGACCTTCGTTATGAGTTGTACCCCAAGGCGGGTGAGGCCATCACCGTTGGAGCTTTCTACAAGGACTTCACAGATCCTATTGAATTCCGACTGGATCCCGCCAGCAATGCCGACTCCAGAAGATATTTTTATCAAAACGCCCTGAGGGCAAAGACCATCGGTTTTGAAATTGAAGTCAGAAAAGGCCTTGATTTCATCACACCTGCATTCAAAAACCTGAGTTTCTTTGGCAACTATACTTACTTGAGATCTGAAGTTGTATTCAACGACCTGAGTGCAGGCAACAAAGAAGTCAAAGCCAATCGTCCTCTTCAGGGACAGTCTCCTTACCTGATCAATGCAGGACTTCAGTTTAGCTCAAAAGCGCTCAATGCCTCTGTGTTGTACAACAGAGTCGGAGAAAGACTGGCACTGGTGGGCAATGATGAGTTCCCTAATGTTTATGAGCGTCCCAGAAACCAGTTGGACATTCAATTGTCCAAAAAAGTGATGAAAGACAGAGGAGAGTTCAAGATCAATTTTGCCGATATCCTGAACAATGCTTTCTACTTCTATGAAAATATTGATGCATCCACTGCATTCAAAAAAGGTACAGACAGGATGTTCAATAATTACACACCGGGTTCTACCATTTCTGTAGGTTTCACCTATGATTTTAATCTTGACAAAAAATAAAAATTTTAAAACAGCAATTTTATGAAAAGAGTCATTTTGGGATTGATGACAATCTGCTCCCTTAGCTTGGGATCTTGTATCAAAGTAAATTTTGAAGAACAGATCACCAACAACAACGGAGGTGGAACTTCTGCAACAGACCCGCAGGACCCTGCTACAAACGGCGGTGTGATCCAGGGTATCCTTACCAAGGATTATTATCTCCCCAAGGGCAAGTACACCCTAAAAGGATATGTTTATGTTACAGAAGGAAATACCCTGACCATTGCTGCGGGCAGTGTAGTAGTAAGTGACATCACAGAAAAAGGAGCTTTGATCATTGAAAGAGGCGCAAAATTGATCGCTGATGGAAAAGCAGCCAACCCAATCGTTTTCACCAGCGGAAAGGCCATTGGTCAGCGTACTCCTGGTGACTGGGGTGGTATCATCTTGCTAGGAAAGGCTCCCACCAATCGTCCTCTTGATCCTGCACCGATAATCGAAGGGGGTGTAGGTCGTAAATATGGCGGTACAGATCCAAACGATGATAGTGGTATTCTCCGTTATGTGAGAATTGAATTTGCCGGCATTGCTGCAGAGCCAGGTTCAGAGATCAATGGTCTTACCCTTGGCGGTGTAGGTTCAGGTACTACAATCGAAAACGTCCAGGTTTCTTTTGGTAACGACGATGCCTTTGAATTTTTCGGTGGTACTGTGAATTGCAAGAACTTGATTGCTTTTGCTACTGCAGACGACGACTTCGATTTTGACTTCGGTTACGTTGGAAAGATTCAATTTGCAATTGCCTGCCGCAAGCCTGACTTTATAGATGGTGGTGATGCCGGTAATGGTATAGAGTGTGACAACGATGGATCCGGTTCTACTGCAACACCTTTCACTAGACCTCAGTTGAGCAACTTCACCATCGTAGGAGCAAACAATGCCACTGGTACGCTTGCCAATCATAATTTCGGCAACAGATGGAGAAGGTCAACGCAGTTTGTGTTGCGCAACTCCATCATCATGGGATGGCCCAAAGGTGGTCTATCCTTCGAGTCAGCTAATACTGCAAAGGCATATTTTGTTGATAATCTTTCTGAATTCAGAAATAATTTGCTCCACTCCAATGATGCGGCAAATGTTTACAGAAATGATGCAACAGCACTTACCATTGTTACACCTGCTCAGATGAAGACAAAAGCCGAAGCTGAAGGTTGTATCACAATGGCATCTGGAGATGACGCACAGCTGACTTCTCCCTTCTATTCCATCACTCCTAACTTCCTTCCCAAGACGGGTTCGCCTGCATTGACGGGTGTTTCTTTCACCGGTATGAATGCTTTCTTTACAGCAGTAACCTACAGGGGTGCAATGGGAACCACAGATTGGACAGCTACATGGACCAACTGGGATCCACAGAACAAGGCTTATTGATCTTTATTTGTTAGGAAACGCAAATGGCCGCTCTGTGAAGAGCGGCCATTTTTTTCACATCAATTTTAGCCATCGAAATGTACCCATTATTTTGGTAAATGTTGATGGACAATTTCAAAACCCTCCTTTAAAATTGTTTTATCCATTTTCCCCAGTCCATATTCCTTTTTTTGAGGAGTAGGTTCGCAAATAGTATACACTTTGCCATTATAGGAAATCCCCTTGCCAATGGGTTTATCCATGGCGATTCCAATGTTGATATGACTGGGATAAGAGAGGACGATCATGGGTAAGTTGTATATTTTTTTTACCAAATAGAAGAACAAAGCAGCCCTGTCTTCACAATCACTTTTTTCGTACAGAATCGTTTCTTCGGGAGACAGTCTTTTCTCTCTTCCAAAAACATGGGTATCCCTGTCAAAATCGAATGAATATTTTGTAAAATCCAATAGGTATTCCAGACCCTGTTTTTGATTCAAGTTTGCAATCTTTGATTCTAACGCGCTGATGAGAGAGGTTTCTGTTTCCCTGTTGATGGGGATATTGAATTGGTTGGCGTATTCCGTTACCGGGTAATTGCTGTAAATACCTTTGAGTACATTGCTTACTTTGAGTGCAAGGTGCTGTGTTTCGCCTCCGTGTGTGAAGCTAATGTCTTTCGTTTCGTAAGCCGATTCTGGAAGCTGGGGGAGCTGATCTATCTTGAATGAAAAGTCATTGCGATTGGCATGATCCGAATGCAAAATGGCTGTATAGGCCACTCCTTCCTCGGAAGTGTATCCATAGTCATGATAATTAAGACTGGTATATTGATAGCCATTGATTTCTTTTACCGGTTGGTTGTATACCATGTCATTGCTTCTGATGTAGAGCATGATCCTTTCTGCAGAGGTGAGGAGAACTGCATCGTATCCCGTTTCATTCAGCAAGTACCACTTGCAAATGGTATAACCGATATAGTCTTGTTTTTTGGGCAAAACAGTATTGGCAATTTTCCGTATCAACTGGTAATAAAACCAATCACTGAGATGGGCTGATTTTCTTATTTCCTTGAGTTGATCCGTTATGGAAGAAGGCAAGTTGGACTGCATCCAACGCTCGTATTCGAGCGACAGTTGGTGCATGTTTTTGCCTTCCTTGGACGGATAAAGGGTTGAAAAAGGCTGGACGCTAACCTGATATCCCAGAAAATCGACGGAAAGGGAATCTGTTGCGCCCTTACTGGCCCAGGCATTGATATTGAATAAAATATTCAATATCAATACATTGTATAATATTTTGAGAGAGGTCCGCATCTTTGCTTCATCCTAAGTTAATAAAAAATTAATATAAAGATAACATTGGGGCTAAAAAATGTGGATAACCTGAATCGTCATGTATCCTTAACATGGCGGATGAAATTCTTTAAAAAGAAGCCCTTAATTTGGCGTTTACCATCTAACCATTCATTCAAAACTCCCTCGATATGTCATTCCCGAACCATGTGCCAAGAGACATCAGTTGGTTAGGATTTAATGCAAGGGTATTGCAAGAGGCCAATGATCCAACCGTTTCATTAAAAGAAAGGATCAAATTCCTGGGAATATTCTCCAACAACATGGATGAATTCTTCAGGGTGCGTGTGGCAACGTTAAAACGCATGACTGACCTTACCAAAGGCAGAAAGAAATTGAACATGCATTTGGAGTCGGATGCTGGTGATGTTTTGAATTCCATTCTTCAAATCGTATTAAAGCAACAGAGTGAGTTTGACCGTATTTGGACATCCATCCGTTCGGAATTGAAAAGAAACGGCATCATCATCAAAACGGATACCCAATTGAATGTCAAACAAAAGCAGTTTGTAATTGAATATTTTGAGAGAGAGGTTCGTTCGAACATCATTCCATTGATGATCCAGAGTTTGCCTGAACTACCATACCTGCGTGAAAAAAGCATTTACCTCGGAGTGGTGATGCAGAAAAAAAATTCAGCCTATCATCAGCAGTATGCATTGATTGAAGTGCCATCAAGGACCTTGGGAAGATTTGTGCAGCTTCCTTCCAGTGGGAATGAAATTCATTTGATTCTTCTGGAAGATGTCATCCGGGTCAACCTTCCTTACATATTTACCTATTTTGGGTACGATCATTTTGAATCCCATATTTTCAAGGTTACCAAAGATGCTGAGCTGGACCTGGACAATGATGTGAGTACTTCATTGGTAGAGAAAATGCAGAAGGGTTTGAAGAAAAGAAGAAAAGGAAAGACCGTGAGATTTGTGTATGACAAGGAAATGAACAGTGGTCTGCTCAATTACCTGATCCGGAAATTGAAACTTGACAACAAATCCAATATCATACCCGGTGGCCGTATCCACAACTTCAGGCATTTCATGGATTTCCCGGATGTTTTTCCTCCGGATAAAACAAAGTTTGCTTCTGTACCTCATCCGGATCTCCGAACTGCCAAAAGAGTAACCGATGTCATCAGCAAGAAAGATGTCCTGCTGCACTTTCCTTATCATTCCTTCAATTCAGTGATCGATCTCCTTCGGGAAGCCGCCATGGATCCTGATGTCAGTTCTATCAAGATCACCGCTTATCGACTTGCGCCAGAGTCAAAAGTGATCAATGCCTTGATCAATGCCGCCAGAAATGGAAAAAAAGTTGAAGTGATGCTGGAACTAAAGGCAAGGTTTGATGAAGAAGCCAACCTTGAGTGGAAGAACGTACTCGAAGAAGAAGGCGTCAAAGTGATATTGGGTATTCCCAACATGAAGGTCCATGCCAAAATTTGTGTCATCAAAAAAAGAATGGGCAATAAAACCATTCAATATGGTTTTGTGAGCACAGGCAACCTGAATGAGCGAACAGCCAATTTTTATGGGGATCATTGCTTGCTTACTTCCAATCGAAACATCATGGCTGATATCAACAAGATATTCTTTTATCTCGAAAATCCTGCAGCACATGCTTCAGCCTTGACAGAATGCAAAACACTGTTGGTTAGTCCGGTGGGAATGAGAAAACAATTGGATGTTTTCATTGACAGAGAAATCAGAAATGCCAAAAAGGGACTGCCCGCAGGAATCATCTTGAAGTTGAATTCATTGAGTGATGGCCAGCTTGTAGAAAAATTGAATGAGGCTTCCAATAAAGGTGTAGAAGTCAAACTGATCATCCGAGGGATTTATACCATGAAGAAAGTGGTCAAGAAAAAAGATAAAACTCCCCAGGCCACCAGCATTGTAGATCGCTTCCTGGAACATGCCAGGGTGATGGTATTCCATAACAATGGCAAGAGGGATACCTATATTTCCAGCGCTGATTGGATGGTGCGCAACTTGGATCATCGGGTGGAAGCCGCCTGTCCCATCATCGACGAAAAAATCAAAAAAGAACTAATTGGTATTTTAGGTATACAATTGCGGGACAATGTAAAGGCCAGGGTTTTGGACAGGGATTTCACCAATAACTATGTAAATTTGCCGGGTAAAAAGGTTCGCTCACAGGATGAAATCTATGGGCAACTATCCAAACTCAAGACAACCTATTCGTGATATTAGCCGCAATTGACATAGGTACGAATGCATCCAGGTTGCTGATCTCTGAAGTGCAAATTCCTGTAGACGGTGAACCCGTTTTCAACAAGCTAAACTTGATCAGGGTACCCCTGCGCCTTGGATTTGATGTTTTTGAAACAGGTGAAATTTCCAAAGAAAAAAAAGGAATGATGTTTCAGACAATGAAGGCGTATGCCCACTTGATGAAAGCATATGGGGTACACCATCATATTGCAGTAGCAACCTCTGCCATGAGGGATGCTAAAAACAGTGATGAGCTCGTCAGAAAAATATTTCTGGAAACCGGGATCAACATCAAAATCATCTCAGGAGATCAGGAAGCTACCTTGATCTATGAATCCCATGTCGCAGAACACCTGAATGCAGACAGCAATTATTTATACATTGATGTGGGTGGCGGGAGCACCGAGCTTACCTTTTTTTCAAATGGGGCGTTGGCTTACAAGCGATCATTCAATATTGGCACCATCCGGATCCTTAAAGATATGGTGACGGAAGAAGATTGGGATTTCATGAAAGAGTCCATCAAGGAGCATATCAAAGGCCGTTCATCCATGATCGCCATTGGCACAGGAGGAAATATCAACAAGGTCTTCTCGATGAGCAAGAAAAAGGATGGCAAGCCGCTTCATATTGACTTGTTGAGAGACTATCACAGAGAGTTTTCAACCTGCACATTGGAAGAAAGGATTTTCCGCTATAACCTCAGAAAAGACAGGGCTGATGTATTGGTCCCGGCCTTGTTGATCTATATTCAGGTATTGAAATGGGCAGGCATTGAAGAAATCATTGTTCCCAAAATTGGACTGGCTGACGGACTCATACAGCACCTCTTTGCAGAAGTTATGCATTGAGGAAAATTCCCTTTTTATTTCTAAGATGACCTTTGTTGCTCTTTGGCTTTCAATGTAAATCCAAAAGTTGTTCCGATTCCCGGAGTGCTCCTGGCTTGAATGAAACCGCCATGGGCCTCTACGATATGTTTGCAGATGGCCAATCCCAGACCAGATCCGCCGATGTTCCGGCTCCTTCCATAATCCGTTCGGTAAAATCTTTCGAAGATCCTGGGCAGGTGCTCTTCTGCTATACCAATGCCATCATCAGTAATCTCAATCAATACATTTTTTCCATCTGTTTTATAAACACCAGCCTCTACCTTGCCTTCTGCATTCCCATACTTGATGGCATTGTCAACCAGGTTGATCAAAACCTGTCTTATTTTTTCTTTATCAGCATGCACCATGATTGGAATTTCACATCCTTTTTTAATGGTGCAGATCGATTTTTTGTCTTCCGCTTTTATGCTCAGCGATTCGAAAACTTCAATGATCAGGTCCTGGATGATAAAATCCTGTAAATGCAATTCCTGTTTGCCGCTTTCCAGCCGCGTTATCTCATCTAGGTCGGATATCAAATGAATAAGCCTCTCAGTATTCCGGTAGGCATTGTTGAGGAATTTTGCTCGTATGTTTTCTATTTCAGCTGCACCGGAGATCAAGGTTTCCAGGTAACCCTGTATCGCAAATGCGGGTGTCTTGAATTCGTGGGAAAGGTTCTGAAGAAATTCCTTCCGAAAGGCTTCGTTGCGTTCAAGCATTTCCATTTCTGCTTTCCGTTGATCGGCCCATTGCAATACCTCTTCCCCTATGGTATCGATGGTAGGCTTGGGCAATACATTCTTCTGAAAAAATTCTTCCCGTTTGGAAGCTTTTGTCTGGTAAATAAATTTGTAGATGAGATTGATCTTGCGGTGAATGAATTTTTCCACCAAATAGCGGGTTAATATGAATCCTGTTATCGCAATAAGTAAAAATCCAATCAGTGCCGCTTGGTGGCCGGAAGCTATTTCCAGCAGGATTGCTGAGATCGTTCCTAGTGTGAAACCAACAATGGCTGCGATGAAATGGGGGCTGGAATTTTTGGATTCAAACATGATACAAGTTACAAAATCTGAATGATCAGATTTCGAATTTATATCCTACACCCTTTACGGTTGCGATGCAATCAACGCCAATTTTCTGTCTGATCTTCCGGATGTGTACATCAATGGTGCGATCCCCTACAATGACTTCACTTCCCCAAATATGGTTGAGGATTTCATTCCTGAGGAAAACCCTTCCGGGTTTTGATGCCAAATAATTGAGGAGCTCAAACTCTTTTTTTGCCAGGCTGATCGGTTCTTCCTTGTAATATACCATGTACTCTTCCGGAACGATTTTCAAATCTCCGATTTCAATGGTTTTAGCAGTCTCCGTTTTTTGAATTCTCCTGAAGAACGCATTGACCTTGGAAGCCATGATCTTGGGGGAGATGGGTTTGCTTTCGGCATCATGATGTCCAGGATGATGAGATCTGGGTTTACCTCCTTGGCCATTTTCAATGCCTGGTCTCCATCCTTTGCAGTAAATACTTCATACCCGTGGAGCTCAAGATTGTAGGTAACAATCTCTAAAATGTCTGCCTCATCGTCTGCAATAAGGATCTTTTTAGGGGCAGCTGCCATTCAGATGGTCATTTTTGTAAAGGTAAACCTTAATGGATCATATTTCACGGGATCAGATTATCAAATTGTTAAGGCAATGACAGGGAAGGCTGAAATAAACAGTAATTTTACAGTGATGAAGTTAGTGGCTTTTATCATATGCTTATCCCTGTTCAACGCTGTTGCCGCAGCCGAAATTTCGGACACCGGCAAGTTGGTTATTGATATCAGGCGGGTTAAACTTCACGAGGATATTGACCTGGCCCAGACCCTGATTTGTGGTTTGGACGCCAGAAAAGACAATATGGTTTCTTTGAGTGGAAACCCTGAAATCGATTTGTTGTTGACGGATGTATTCACCCGGCAAACTGACCAGCTGCAAAACGCTGTGGAAGCAGATTCCCGAATGGATCATCGCATCAAAGTCAAATACCTTAGTGGACTGCAATTTTTGTTGGATGGATTCCTCCGGAATGTGGGGAAAGACGGATTCACCCCTTCGCAAGGAATCTTGCTTTTTGATGCATACAATAAATATTTATTGGCAGACATGGAAGGCGCTCCCATCTCTTCATTCATGCTGGCCTATCCCTATGATGTCAACAGACTGTTGCTTGGGGAGAATTCTGTATTTTTTGAGAACAAAGGACTCCCGCAGGCAAGGATCTATCTTTTCAAGCAATTTGCGGAACGGAACCCTACAATGATCTTGCCAAGAATAGCACCTTATCTTGATCAGCCTTTTGCGGACTCTCTGCTGATAGCCGCTGCTCATGCCAGTCCCGAAGAATTTTACAATTATGCAGCAGCCAAAGCTACTCCCATTGGAAGAAAAATCATGGGCATCCAGGAGCCACTGGTATCGGTTTTGTCAAAAATCTCTGAAGATCCATCTGGTCGTTTGGTTTTCCCTTTTGTTCATGCGCTTCTCAAAGGAAGATTGAGCATCGATAGCATCAAGTTGCTCATACCGCAGCCCATCCATTACTACAAACTACTGGTAAGAACCCAGATCAGCTACCTCGACGAACAAAGGCAAGGCAATACCCCCATCTTGTTTGATGAAGTCAGTTCCATGATCCAAAGAAAAGCAGAGGAGATCTTTGTCAATGAGATCAATGCTTTGCATGATGATCCTGATGAGATCAGGTTTAAAATACTTCAGACCCTTTCTCCGGAAGAGATGTATTTCATCATAGTGACCGGTGAAGACAATCTATACACTTCCAGCTATACCGGTATTTATTCAAGGATGATGGCAGCGCTTCCAAAGGAAAAAGGAGATGAACTGCTCTTTTCAGTGAGGTTCGATCGGTTCAGGAAATTTATCAGAATGGCAGCTGCCTATAATCGCCTTGATGCTTTCCTTTCCTCTATGTCCGCTGAACATGCCAGTTTATTGATGAAAGCAT